>DAOVEQ010000099.1 GCA_030668905.1 Thermococci archaeon | reverse complement strand
CTTTTGGCATAGGTAACCTGTAAAGCCTGAAAGAGTTTTCACCATACTGGTACACCGGA
Organism: Thermococci archaeon; assembly: GCA_030668905.1. Lineage (GTDB taxonomy): Archaea > Methanobacteriota_B > Thermococci > Methanofastidiosales > B48-G16 > B48-G16. Next base: position 4,622 of record DAOVEQ010000099.1, on the reverse strand, counting down.
GTTTTCAATTCTTCAGGAAGATTCACTATATGAATGGCACCAAAAGGGCATTTGTGTACACAGATACCGCATCCGACGCATAATTCCTCTGATATTATAGTTTTTTTTGTTTCCTTGTTGATAGTGATAGTTTCATCGCCCATCCTCACTCTCGGGCAGTATTTGATACACATATAATTGCATTTTTTTGGTTTACACTTATCAAACTCGATAACAGCTATTCTCATCTCTTCACCTAAAAAAAGAAAAAAAGATTAATGATACCAGTACCAGCTCAGGATCGTCGTTGCAAAAGTATCGGTATCGAGGTCATATACAACTCTCAGTCGTATCCTTATATACGGGCAACAGAAGTACGGATAACATGAGCATGGACCACAGCAGGAAGTACTGCAGTATGATCCGCATGTCCCGCAGGTAGTACAGTCTGTATCAAAACAGATGTAGAGATCATAGAGTTGTGTCGTTGAGTTTGTACCTCCATCATATACAGGATCTCCATAAGCTTCTATATCCACGCAGCAGATTCCGCAGCCCAAACACTGAGCGAGTACGTCTTCCAGATCGCCCATCTCTTCAGTCGTTTCTCCAAGTTGTTTGTTCAGTGCGTCTATTGTTGCTTTGTACTGTTCGATCCATACCTCGTATCTTTCTATGGAACTATTTAATGAAGCTATTTCAGTATTTAAGTCTTCTATCTCGGCATCTTTTTCTTCCAGGGCATCTTCCTTTTCCTTTTTTGCGTCGTCAAGATCTTTCTCCAGATCCGTCACCTGCGAAGATAACTGCGAATTTTTGCTCTCCAGATCCGTCACCTTTCCATTTAGAGTATTTATCTGAGTAGTTAGACTGTCTTTTTCCAGTAGAAGAGAGTCTTTCTGATCCTCTAAAGTTTCAAAACTTGTTTTTAGCGATTGATAACTGGAATTTACGCTGGTGTACTGCATTGCAAAGTATCCAGCTCCAAAGATCGCGGCAACAAGAAATATCGAAAGTATAATGGCCATTATTGGCCATATGTCGTTTCCTTTTGACGATTTCCTCTTTAATCTGTCCATTTCCTCTTTCTGTTTTCTGGCAAGTAATTTCCAGTAATCTTCTTTTTTTTCTTCTGCCATATTAAAACCTCTTTCATATATATGACAGAAGAACTATAAAAAGTTTTCTATAAAAATGGGCATTATTGTTAAGCAATGTTGTAAATCAAAAACCACAAACTGAGCCACCACATAAGAAATGAAAACATTCCTGATGTTATAACCTTTCTTCTTCCTCCCAACCTTTCTATGTTAACTCCAACTATGGGAACAATATATGTGGTAAGGTATATGATCATTATTGCTATAAGAAGTATTAGCTCACCTGCCGTACCCTTCAGAACGGATCCTGCAACCGTTCCTGTTATTCCTCCTGTCAAACAAAATACCAGTGCTGACTTGTTTTTTTCGTCCATTATTTCACCGAATTCTTTTTCATGACAAGCTTTAAAAAGTTTTTGTATGTAATACCCATATGTTTTCCTTTGATATTAAGGTAATTACTCAGGAATTAAAAGAATTATCAATAATAAATATGAAAATAGAAAAAATATACCAGAGGAATGGAGAATTTAGATTTAAATTATACGGAAATGGAAGAAAAGATTTGGTTATTAAGCCTGGAGTATGTATCTATGTAACTGGGTATCCAAAATCAGCTCCGAAAAATCCCTCAGGATTTGCCATGTTTCTCAGGAAAAAACTGCATACTCTGGAGATACTGGATATAAAGCAGATAAAATTTGATAGGATTGTGGAGATAACTTTGGGGATTAGAGAGGCTATGTATAGACTTATAATCGAATTTTTCGGTCAGGGGAACATAATTTTGACAGATAAGGATTATAAGATTCTCAGTTTATGGAAAAAGCATCATAAAAGAGAAGTATACGTAGGAAACTGTTATGAATTTCCAGAGAGCGAAAATATTTTCACTGAGTTCAAGCTGGAAAAAAAGGATAAAGAGATAGTAAAGGTTTTGGCTGTTGATTATAACCTCGGAGGAATTTATGCCGAAGAGCTCTGTTTACTGTCAGGAATAGACAAAAACTCTAAAGAAGTCGATACCGAAAAATTAAAAGATGGAGTAAAAAAGCTTGAAAATATGGAAAAGAAAGTGAATGTTGTGGAGGGAGAGATATATCCGTATGAATTATCAAGGTTTAAGGACAAAGAAAAAAAATACTATAACAGCTTAAATGAAGTTCTGGACGAGATTTATGGAAAAGAAGAACTTATAGAGGAAAAATCAATAGAAAAAAGAATTTGGAAGAAAAAATAGCGAAATATGAGAGGATAGCAGCTTCGCAAAAAGAGGCTGTTAAAAAATTTGAAGATGACATAACCAAAAACAAAGAACTCGGCGATCTGATCTATCTACGTTATCAGGAGATAGAAAAAATCTTAGAGATTATAAAGAAAGCAAAAGAGAAATTTAATTGGAAGGATATAATAGAAAAGACAAAGGGGAATAGATACATAGAGAGTATAGATCCAAAAAATTTGAAACTCAACTTCGAAAAAAAAATAGTTATAGATATATCAAAAACACTGTCTGAAAACGCTGGAATATATTACGAAAGATCAAAAACTGCAAAAAAGAAGTTAGAAGGTGCCAAATCTGCTCTGCAAAAGAACTTGGAGCATATAGGGACATTAAAAAAAGGAGAGAGTGAGATAGAGGAGATAGTTGTTAGAAAGAAAAGGAAAAGAGAACGGTACGAAAAATTCAGATGGTGTTTTTCCAGTGAAAATTTTCTTATACTCGGAGGAAAAGATAAAAAAACAAATGAAGTACTGATAAAGAAACACATGGAGCCTAAGGATTTGTATTTGCACGCAGATATCCAGGGAGCCCCCCATATTATTATAAAAAATGGACAGGAATCGTCTGAAAAGACATTAAACGAAGCAGCTATCTTTGCAGCTTCTTTTTCAAGGGCATGGAAAGAAAAAATAGCGGGAATAGATGTTTACTGGGTAAATCCAGAGCAGGTTACAAAATCTCCCCCCTCAGGAGAGTACTTACCCACGGGGGCATTTTTTATAAAGGGAGAAAAGAATTTTATTAAGAATGTATCACTATCTCTGGCATTGGGTATTTTTGAAAATAAGCCAATGTGCGGACCTGTTTCCGCCATAAAGGCGAATTGTGACAGATATGTTGAGATAGTTCAGGGAGATGAAAAAAAAGAAGCTCTTGCGAAAAAAATCTCTAAAATTATGGTTTATGATAATTTAGATGATATAATTCAGGTACTGCCTTCAGGAGGATCAAAGATAAACAGGATACCCCAAGAATAGTATAAAAATCAGGGGTGGTACGGGATATCCTTATATTTTAAAGGAAGGAACTTTATAAAACGCTCATGAGAAAGGTTTTTAAAATGTTCGAGGAATTAGGTAATGACAAGGAGATGATATCATGGATAAACTACTGATATTGGGACCAGCAATTAGTTGTATAGGGCTTCTATTTGCTGGATATTTAAGTAAAAAGATTTTCAAGTATGACAGAGGTACTGAAAAGATGAAAGAGATTTCTGATGCTATTTACAAGGGGGCAATGACTTTTTTGAACAAGGAGTATAGAGTACTTATTTTCTTTGTTATAATAGTTGGTGCTGTTCTGGCATTGGCCATAGATCCAAAAATAGCAGGTGCTTTTGTTGTTGGAGCTATATTCTCGGCCCTTTCAGGAAATATCGGGATGAGAATCGCTACTGCATCTAATGCACGAACAGCTCAGGCTGCGAAGGAGGATATAGGCAGAGGTTTGAAGGTGGCGTTCTCCAGCGGGGCTGTTATGGGGCTCTGTGTAGTGAGTCTTGGACTTCTGGGGGTTTCAACTCTGTACATTGTACTGGGAGATCCGAACATAATATACGGCTTCGGATTTGGAGCTTCTTCGATAGCTTTATTTGCAAGAGTTGGAGGAGGAATCTATACAAAAGGTGCAGATGTAGGCGCTGATCTTGTCGGAAAAGTAGAGGCCGGAATACCTGAAGACGATCCGAGGAACCCGGCTGTAATAGCAGATAACGTTGGAGACAATGTAGGTGACGTTGCAGGGATGGGTGCTGATCTTTTCGAGAGTTATGTGGATTCCATTATAGCTGCGATGGCTATTGGTGTCGTTGGATTAACAATTGGCGGAAAATATCTGAGTGAAGATCTCGTGATTCTGCCTATGCTGATAGCAGGCATAGGGATACTCTGCTCGATCATAGGGACATTCTTTGTAAGAGGAGGAAATGAAAAGAAACTGCATTCTGCCCTTAACAACAGTATTTTTGCTGCTTCCATACTCACCGCGATTTTTTCGGGGATCGTAATTTACTACATGACACACGCAATGGAGATATTTTATGCTACGTTATCAGGATTAGTTGTGGGTATAGTCATAGGCTTAATTACAGAGTATTACACATCTCATGACTACAGTCCTACGAGAGGAATATCTGAAGCTGCAAAGACAGGAGCTGCTACCGTTATTATAGAGGGGATAGCGGTGGGTATGTTATCCACGGCAGTACCCATAGTAGCTGTCTCTGCCGCGATAATAGCCGCTTACCATTTTGCAGG
>DAOVEQ010000021.1 GCA_030668905.1 Thermococci archaeon | reverse complement strand
CAAATGTTCAGTTAAAGAAAGATTTATAAACTTATGTTACAATATAGAATTAAGAGGGATGGTTTTTCCTCTTTTTCTCCATCCCTTTTCTTTTCTATCTAAAAATTTTCAATAAAGACAATAGATCAGCATCGGTTTTTATACCTGTTTTTGAGAAATGGGTTCTTGAAGCCTGAAATCCCATTCCTTTCAGTTCATCCAGAACAAGATCTATCTTTTTCAGATCGAATTTATAAGTCTTTGCCAGTTTATGGATATCGTAATAAAAGGGAACAAGTATCTCCTTTTTTATTGCATTGAGAATTTTTTTCAGATCGGAGTTCATCTCTTTTTTCATGAGATTGTCCAGAAAATTATCATTTTTTATCTTTCCAGTCCATACGGGGAGAGAAAAATTGATTTTTTTACCACAGTTAGGGCATGTCTGCATCAGGTTTTTCGAATATGTTCTGTATCCACAGGTACAGTAATAAACTATCTGCAAATTTTTTATGTTCTTTTCTATTCCTGTTAAACTTTTTTTTACACTGAGAAATACACGCATGTAATGTTTGTGAGCGTATGCAAGTAGCACATCTATTGAATAATCCTGTTTCATCGCCTCTCTTAAAATACTGGAGATAAGGATCCTTATTCCAAGTTCCTTGAAAAAATCTGTTTTTAAAGGAATTGCAGAATATTTTCTAATACATGCTTTTTTTGAGACGCATAAAGCCTGCGTATCCGTAGCCGTAACACATAAAACACCTTTGGATTTAAGAATCCTGAATCCTGAAGCTACATATCTTGAAGGAGACCCGAAGGGATCTATATCAACTATGTCTGCTTTTACATCAAGTAGGTTAAGATCTTTATTGTAAATTTTGCAATTTATATCATTCATTTTACAGTTTTTTGTGATCAATTTTACAGCTTCTGGATTGATATCATTAAAAATAGATTCCAGTCCAGACTCTTTTACGTAGCGTATTCCGCGTATTCCTGTAGCCGATAGTCCATCTAAAACAACACCTTTATAGAAACCGAGAATTAAGGAGGATAGATCTCTGTCCATCTTCATTTCAGGATTGTAGAAAACTTTATTTTTGGATGTTATTTTCTGAAACTCAGGAACCTCTATCCTGACCTTTCCCTCTGTCAGCATCATACCTCAAACATCTACCTTTATCCCAAGTTTTTCTTCCAGTTCTTTGTATCTGTTTCTTATTGTTACTTCAGTTACTTTGGCTACTCTGGATATTTCTTTCTGCGTCCTTCTCTCATTGCATTGGATATTTGCTATATACAACGCTCCAGCAGCAACCCCCATTGGCCCCCTCCCGGATGTAAGTCCTTTATTCATAGCTTCTTCAAGTATCTCTACAGCTCTCTTTTGAGATTTTCCAGATACACCAAGTTCAGATGCAAATCTCGGGATGTAATCTATTGGGTTCGTTGGAGATAAGCTTAAGCCAAGCTCTTTTGCCAAAAATCTATAGCTCCTACCGATCTCTTTCTTATCAACCCTCGAGTACTCAGCTATCTCGTCCAATGTTCTAGGAATGCTCTGCTGTCTGCAGATAATGTAAAGACATGCAGCTGTCACGCTCTCTATCGATCTTCCTCTTATTAGCCCCTCACTGAGTGCTTTTCTGTACAGTATGGCAGCATCTTCCCTTATATTCCTGTGCAGTCCTAAATAAGATGCTAATCTGTCCAGTTCTGAAAGTGCAAAAGAAAGATTTCTCTCCATTGCATCCGAAACTCTTATCCTCCTCTGCCATTTTCTTAACCTATATATCTGAGCTCTTCTTTTTGGGCTTAAATCTTTACCATAGATATCCTGGTTTCTCCAGTCGATCATAGTTGAGAGGCCTTTATCGTGTATCGTATATGTAGTAGGGCTTCCGACTCTACTTTTACTATTTCTGTCATCACTCTCGAATACTCTCCACTCAGGTCCTGTATCTATAATCTCTTCCTGCACAACTAATCCACACTCCGCACAGATGATCTCTGCCCTATCAAAATCTTTTATCAAACGAGTTGATCCGCATTCAGGACATTTTAAAGGTTCTTTATATCTTAATTTTTCTTTATTCTCCAACATATCACCTCAAAAATATGTCTTTATTTAAAATAATATTTTTATTTTTTCCAATCAGAATCTTGGCATACGGACTATTTACATTACCAAAGATATCTACTATTTTTCCCACCTTCCTTTTTTTTTCATCAAAGACCGTTCTTCCCAGATACTCTGGTTTTATATTTTTACATTTTACGATTATACAGTTTCCTATTATATGCATACTCTTACCTATATACACTCAATCACCGAAAGATTCTTAAATGGAAAGGGAAAGATTTTTAAATTTTTCGCTTCCACTTATAAATCTTTAAAAGGAGGATATATAAAATTTTTGCACAATTATAAAAAGTTATTTAAATAACGCTGTCAACAAGAAGCTATGAAAAAGAGGATAATAGAGTTAGGATTATTGGTAGCTATAATGGTTTTAGCAGTTTATGTGAGGTCTGAGTATATATTAGATAAAGATGTGGAGAAAAAATACTTACTTGGATACGATCCTTACTATCATTATAGAGTTGCCGATTATATTTTAGAGAAGGGAGAGAGACCTGAATGGGATACGATAGCAAACGCTCCAAATGGGCAGCCTTTGTCACATCCTCCATTATTCCATTACTATCTAGTATATACCTACAAAATTTTTGATGTTTTCTCAAATAGATCTTTTTTTGATTTTGCAGTATATTCCAACATAATTTTGATACTTCTTACTGTAATTATCGCTTTTTTAACTGGAAAAGCACTCACCAATGATGTGGGTGGACTTTTTACAGCTTCCCTCTTTGCGGTATCAAATGCAGTAGTAAAGAGAAGTGTTATCGGATTTACAGATACGGATCTCTTTGTAGTCTTTTTCTCATTTTTAATTACATTCTTCTGGATCAAAGCTGTGAAAAATATAGATTTAAAAAATAAAAGGACATTATTTAGCATCTTATGTGGATTCTCCATATTTCTCTATTGTATAACATGGTCTGGCTATTTCTATATGCTTTCTCTTGTGCTGGCAGCGACAATACTTTTATGTATCATAGAGATTATTAAAACTAAAAAGATATGTTTTAAAGAAGGAGAAATCTTAGTTCTTTCTCTTTTAGGATTTTTTACACCCTATACATTATATAAATCTCAATATTTATATTTTTTGGCATTGTTGATCATAACAGCCCTTATATTGCTCTTTGAATTCAAAATAAAGATAGAATCTATAAACAAGATAAATAAGAATGCAATTTATGTCATAGGTGGCATTGTTCTGATCGTTACATCCCTTGTCATCTACAAACAGGGAGTGATAAAGATAATTATACCGTTCGGAAAATACTCTGTGGATAACGTTTTGAATGTTGGTGGCATTCTGTACCCTACGACAGAAGTATCTATAAGAGAGCTTTATCAAACAGATATTCGCGTTTTATACAGTCTTTTCAGTTTTGGTCTCGTTTTAGCTCCTCTAGGCATAGTATTATCTATATGGAAAGACAGGAAGTACTCCTATGCTGTATATCTTATATTGTTCATAATAGGAACATACAGCATGCTTGTGAAGGGGGGAAGGTTCAGCTTGATAATGGCTGTTCCTGTAATAATCGGAACTGGGCTGTTTTTTGGAAAGATATATGAGATAATAAATGAAAAAGTGCCTAAAAAAAAGATAGTGAGTGTTGGAGTTATATCGATGATTATCCTGTCTCCGATCATTCTTGTTCCTGCGTATTTAGAAGCAGATAAAAATAACTCGGGACAGAGGGAGATCACAGATGAGTGGTGGGAGGCACTGAACTGGGTAAATGAGAATACTCCAGAAGATGCTACAATAGTTACCTGGTGGGACTTTGGATACTGGATAGAGGCTGTAGGAAAGAGAAAAACAACAATGAATGGAGGGCATTACAACATAAATGCAAGGCTCGTTAAAACGGGTAACTTATTCAATACGCAGTCGGAGTTAGTGGCGATGAAGGAGATATATGGTTTTGACGTCAACTGTACAAAGGAGGAGGCTTTAGAAGATCTAGAAGATGTCAGAGAATGGTCCAAAGATTCAAAATTAGCCAGAAAAGAAAAATTGATGGAAATGCAAAAGTATGCAGATGACAATGCTTATGTGATTGTGGATGAAAAAATAGCGTCAATATACTCGTGGATCAGTTACTACGGATCATGGGATTATAATAAGGGAAAGGGAGAAAAGACGCCTATTTATAAATTCTACTTGGTAAATATGAGGCAGATATCTGATGGTGTGGAGTACATCTACAAGAGTGGGGAAACGTTAATAGATGTGGTACAGGACTATAACAACAATTTCCATGCTTCTTTAATCAGAGATAATAAAATCATACCTTTAACGGGTACGTTGTTTGATAACAATGGGAAAAAGAATTTACTCATAAATACAAATGGGACTATGGGGATCGCGTATCTCTCTGATATCAAAGAGACCGTTAAAAGTGAAGGAGGAGTAGTATATCATAATACACCAAAAGTTCTCTACCTCATAGAACCTGAGGGAGTTTCAAAGATGTTTTCAAGGCTTATGTTCTTCGACGGCGCAAATCTCAGTTATTTTGAGCTTGTGCAAAGTTTCGGATCTGTAAAAATATACAAAGTTTACAAAGAACCGCAAGAAAATCTGAACGAAGATATTAATTACGGAGAAGATGAGTTCTTCAAGAAGTTGGCAGGTTAAAAATGATCTTTTATTTTTTCTGAATAATTTTTGCAAAAACATAGATACAGACAAAAATAACACAGAGTACAATACTTCCAAGCAGAAAATAATGGAAGGTATTCGCTTCAAGAGCGTTAGTTGCTTCGGGAATGGGAACATCTAAAGGAGCAGCTTTTTCAGTTGCAAGTCTCTGTACAAAAGTCTCTTTTCTCTGAGTAAACCACCCTATAGTCACTGTAATTCCTAAAGCTATTAACAAAGAGAGCGGTGCAACAATCCTCGCTTGCAAGGCGTTTTTTATACTCGAGATCACTTCTTCTTTCTGTGCCGGAATAATAAGGATGGCCTTTTTGGCGGGAGAATAACATTTTATCTCTCTAAATTTTTTGCTTAATTTTGTATCTGCAACTTTAACGAGATTCAGTTCTGTTAATCTTTCTATATGGAACAATACCGTAGGGAGGGGTATCTGAAGGTTTTCAGCTATTTCAGATGCTGTAATTATATTTAAATTGTAGATCTCTTCAAGGATCTTTCTTCCCGTGTCATTGGCTAATTCTAAAGCTATTTTCTTTGTGTTTTTTTCTTTTGTCGTGGATATATGCACGATCTCATTTAAGTCCATGTATAAAAAGAGTAGGAGAGCTTTATAACTCTTTTGCATAACTTCAGGATTTCTTGAAGTTTAGAAATGTTTTTATACTAATAGATTATATTATTATTATGATAGCAAGAATTATACTTATTATTTTCATACTTTCTCTATGGTATCCTCAAGAAAACAGGGATTTTTTTGTAGTAGACGGAGAACCTCAATGTCTGGTACTTTACGGAGAGAACTCAGCTGATTTTGAGTCTGCAAAAATAATAGCTGAGAAAATCGTCGAGATATCAAAGAAAAAAGAAGAAATTTTTCCATACTTAGAGGAGAATTATAGTGATAAAAATAACTTAAGAACATCTCACTGTGATTTTATAGTTGTGGGGAATACTTCTGGATATTTTAACGAAAAACCGTATATCTCTCTTCCTTTATGGTACGATGATAAAAATCTGAATGGAAAATTGGATAAAGACGAATCAAGGGAAGAGATTTTCATTAATTTCTCAGAGGAAAATAATATTTTTCCAGTTTTAAACATCGGTGATCTTAGATATAGAGCTGTGATAGAAGAGCTTCCAATGAAAAAGTTATGGAAATCAGGAGAAAAAAGTGTTTATATCTATGAAAATGCTGGAAAGGTTAGATTTTTAAATCAGGATTTTACACCTTTAGAGTTTTTTCAAAGCATTGGAGAAAATGTAGTTCTTTTCGGCGATCCATATGAAAAAGAGTTTCCGATACAGGATAATATAGAGTTCCAGGGATGGAAAGTCCATTTAGGTGAAAAATATACTGTAATTGAGCCTAACGGCAATACTCATAGCTTCGATCCTGCTGATCTTGTATATGTTCAAAGAAATGTATGTTCTTTAAAAGAGATAACTATTTTTGCAATGAAAATTGAAGATAATAAGATTGATATCTATGTCCTTAGAAATTATGGTGCCCTTCAGGATACTACAGGAATAAAAATAGGGAGCGATGAGTGGAGCTTGAATATACGCTCTTTGGACATAGAGTATGAGGATGTCAATGATATGTCGCCTGTTTTCAAAGATGGTGATATAGAGTATATAATAGAGCTGAGAAATTACTCTTCTCTCTCGGAAAACATTTATATCACAGAGTTTCATATCCCGCCGTGCGGTTTGTCTGAGGGATCATATACAGGAAGGATATTCTTTAGTCTTGAGATAACAGACTTGGATCCTCACGATAAAGAGATAGATTCAGTAAAAATGATTTATAAAAAAGTGATTCAAGAAAGTTTTTTAAGATTTTTAATCAAAGATATCGAACTTACAGAAGAAATAAGAAATTCTTACAATATAATCTCTGTAGGAGGGCCGGGGTATACAAAAACAGAGAGAGGAATAAATATATGCAATTTATGGACAAAAGCTCTTACAGATCAAGAGTTATCAAAAGTAGACTGGTATATTTCAGAGGGAGAATGGGAGTACATAGAGGATAATAAAACTTTAATAGTTGCAGGAAAAGACAGAGAAGCAACAAGAAGAGCTGCAGAAGAATTAGTTGAAAGTTTATAGAAAGATTTAAATATCTTATTTTTAAAGGTTAATTATGAAAAGGTATTTAGTCCTTGTTCTAATTATTTTAGTTTTGAATACAGTATATGCTGAAAGAGTATATGATTTAGAATGGACGTACATAACAAAAGGAGAGGTACGGAATTTATCTCTCATGGGAAATAAGATCATTTTTTCGTCGGGAGAGTATGAAGGATTTCCAGATCAGTACACTGAAAATAAGATATATGCTTTTAGTTTTACTGGAAAAAAGCTGTGGGAAAAAGAGTTTCCAGATCTTATAAAGAAGATCCAAGTGGAAAAAAGTATATATTTTTCATCAGGGAGATATTTTTACTGTTATGATTCTTCCTTTTCTGAACTATGGAGATACTCCACAAACTCAGATATTAAAGACTTTTATGTATATGATAATGAGACATTTCTATTCTTGGAGGACGGAACAATAAAGTTTCTGGATAGAAATGGGAAAGAAAAATGGGAAAGAAATATAGAATCTGGAATTTTTTTAGTTTTCGAATGTGAAGGTGTTTATGCGGGGTATTATCTCCAGCCGTATGTATATTTTTTAGATTCTGAAAACAATGTAGTATGGAAATATAAAACAGTTGAGAATCTTGAGAAAATATACATTGAAGATCTCGATGAAGATGGAGAACCAGAGATACTTACTACATACTATAAATTCATCTATGTGACAAACAAAGATGGATTGATAGAGTGGAGCTTTAAAGCGGAGGAATATATAAATGACGTTTATATATCTGACAAAATTTATGCTGTCGCTGGAAAAAAACTTTATATTTTAGATAAAAGAGGAAAATTGGAAAAAGAGGAGGAGTTCGAGGATCAGATCAACTTAGTTATCATAGAGGATATAGATAACAATGGAAAAAACGAGATTCTTTTAGGGATGTCCAAATGGGATAAAAATAAACAGGAATGGACGGAGAATTATCTATATATAGAGAAAAAAGTCCAGGATACAAATGGAATAATAAGATGCGTACTTTGCGTAGATTCAGATATGGATGGAGATAAAGAAATAATTCTGGGGACAAATGATCTTTTCTTTTTAAAAAATGGTATATTAGAGATAAGAAAGAGTTTAAATGAAAAATATGAAGAATCTTTAAAACTTTATGAAAAAAAGGATTTTCAGAATGCAAAAAAAGAATTTTTAGGATTAAAAGATGAATACAACAATTTCGGATTCGATACAACAAAAATTGACGAAATATTGAAGAAAATAGAGAAGTATGAAAATGGATACAGGCTCTATAATGCAGGAGAAAAAGCTTTTAATGAAGGAAGATACGATTCTGCAAAGATAAACTACCAGAATGCCAGAAAATATTTTCAGGAGTTAGGAGAAACAGATATAGTTAATGATATAGACAATAAAATAAAACTGTGCGAAGAAGAGATAGCAGAAGTGACAGAGACGCCAGAACCTAAATTTAGTATAAGAGAGTATATTACAGGAAAGTTTTTTATTTTGTGGATTATACTGATAATTGTTTTAGTTGCCTTACTGTTTGTTGTTAAAAGGCGGAAAAAGAGATGAAAAAAGTTAAATACCTTTTGAAAAAATATAATTTAGCTCCTTTAAACATTTTATCTCAGAATTTTTTAATATGTGGTAATGTAATGGAAAAGATGGCAAATTATGCAAAAAAAACTACGCTGGAAATAGGACCGGGACTTGGATTTTTGACAGAAAAATTATCAAAAAAAGCTGACAAAGTAATAGCTGTAGAAAAGGACAGAGGAATGATAAAAGTTTTGAAAAATGAATACAGCTTTAAAAATGTAGAGATACATCATGAGGATTTCCTAAAAACCAATTTCTCTTTTGATTGCTGTGTTTCTTCTATACCTTATTCGATATCCTCAAAGATTATTTTCAAACTTTTAGAAAAAGATCATGAGTATTCCGTTCTTCTTCTACAAAAAGAATACACGGAAAAAACGGTTAAAATGAACTCAAGGCTTGGCATAATGGTTAATGCTCTTGCAGATATCGAGATCATTGATTCTGTAAATAGAAAATGTTTTTATCCTTCACCGAAAGTAGACTCTGTCATAGTAAGATTAACTCCTAACAGAAAGGTAAAGACTCCTCTTTTTAGTAAAACTGTCAGAGTTCTATTTCAGCACAAAAGAAAAAAAGTCATAAATGCGTTAATAGACTCGAGCAGGGAGTTAAATATAGATAAAAAACAGGCAAGAGATATTTTTTCGAAGATAGAATACAGTGAAGAGAGGGTTTTTAAACTTGATCTGGAGAAAATAGAAAAGATTTCAGAGTCTCTTGAAAAGATCCTTAAAAATAAGAATCGAGAGAACGTTGCTTAGATTTAGAAAACGATTTTTTCAATCTTTCCAAAGCTCTTTCCACTCTCTCAGACGAGAACTCTCTCTCTTCGCATAGAAACTCTAGGATTTCATTTTTTATAGGATCTTTAAACTTTATTCTGTATTCATTTGTGACATTCGGATTTAAAAATATCTCTTTTATCTCGTCATAACCTTCAAATTCTCCAGATTTTACAGATTTTAATGCTTTTTTCGGGCCTATACCTTTTATACCTTCATTAAAATCAGTGCCTACCAATATTCCTATCTCTACAAACTGCTCTCTTGTTATTTCATTTTCTTCGAGAGAATTCTTCAAAACTATTATTTCTGGAAATATTTCTTTGTAAACATCCTTCCCCGGGAGCTTTCTTCTTCCAGAGATAGTGAGATTTCTTATCAGTCTTGGGGCTCCAAAAAGGAGAGAATCAAAATCCTGTGACCCAGTAGCCCAGACATCTCCTTTTATTGTCATATAAGAAGCCTGAGCTTCTCCTTCTGAAGGAGCCTGTACATAGGGGACTCCCATATACTCCAAAAGCCTTTTACTCTCATCTATCATTTTTCCTGTGAACTTTACAGTAGCCTGCGCATATTTTCTTATTT
>DAOVEQ010000217.1 GCA_030668905.1 Thermococci archaeon | reverse complement strand
ATGTTTGGTCCCCATTCTCCGTATACATGCTCAAAAGAGTTTTTAATGAAAATAAAAGATCTTGCTTATAAATATCAAAAATATGTACACATACATGTCTCGGAAACGAAAAATGAAGTAGAAAATATAGAGAAAGAACACAAGATGAAGCCTATGGAATATCTAAAAAATTTCCTGGATGAGAATGTATTGATAGCTCATGCTGTTCATTTAACGGAAAATGAAATTAAAATTCTAAAAGAAAAAAATGTAAAGATCTCGCACAATCCAGTATCGAACTTAAAACTCTCCTCTGGAATTGCTCCCATTCCCGAGTTATTGAGAAATGATATCTTGGTTTCCTTGGGAACTGACGGAACTGCATCCAATAACTCTCTCAATATTTTTGAGGATTTAAAGATAATGGCATTGATACATAAACTGAAAGATCCCAAAAATTTAAATGTCAATGAATGTTTGAAAATAGCTACGGAAAATGGAGGAAAAGCTTTGAATCTGGAAATAGGAAAGATAGAAGAAGGATACTTAGCCGATCTTATCTTTATAGACTTAAAATCTGCAAGTTTAAACCCTGAACACAACCTTATATCGAATGTAGTTTATTCCATGGATATTGCGAGTATAAAAGACGTCATGATCGATGGCAGATTTGTAATGAAAAATAGAAAGATACTCACATTGGATGAAGAAAAAATAATAGAAAAAACTGATAAGATAGCGAAAGACTTGGTAAATAGATAATCATTTCATATATTCTGAAAACTTATTCAGATCAAAAGATTCTCTGCTTCTCATCCATATTTCTTCTAAAAAAAATCTCAGGGCTAAATTTAAAGCCTTTTTATCTATCTCTATGACAGAATCATATTTTAGATAATTTAATAAAGAAATAGAACATGCCAACTGTATTGACCTGCTTTCAAGTCTCGGCGAGAACCGTATATTATCAACTTCATCGAGAATTTTATCCCTCAAATCCTCCATAGTTTCATAAATTCTTTCTTCAAGAAGTACAGGTTTGTAAAAACCTCCATACCCCTGTCCACACGCATAAACGTATGTTAAATGATCCCTGATCTCTCTACTTTTTCTGAGATCTATCTTCCCCAGCGCTACATTTTTCTGGCTCTCTGCGATAGCTTTATACCTATCCTGTGTGAGCCTGTGAAGCCTGCAGAGCATTCTATCTTCTATTGCGTTGAAATTCGGGTCCTGAATTGTAATTTTATATCCTTTGTCATAGATCTTTGTATTGTAA
>DAOVEQ010000045.1 GCA_030668905.1 Thermococci archaeon | reverse complement strand
AAAAGGAATGGGATATGACAGGGCCATAACTGTATTCAGCCCTGATGGAAGTCTGTATCAAGTTTCCTATGCAAGTGAAGCTGTAAAGAAAGGTGCTACAGCCCTAGGTGTTAAATGTAGTGAAGGGGTAGTGTTAGCTGTAGACAAGAGAATACCATCAAAATTGGTAGAACCTGAATCTTTTGAGAAGATATTCAGGATAGATGAACACATAGGTGCGGCAACATCAGGTATAATAAGTGACGCAAGGGTACTCATAGACAGAGCGAGATTAGAGGCACAGATAAACAGATTAACGTACAACGAGCCTATATCGACATCCGTATTGGCAAAGAAGATAGGAGACTTAAAACAGCAGTACACACAGTACGGAGGCTTACGTCCCTTTGGTGTCTCGTTGATAATAGCAGGTGTTAACGATGTTCCTGAAATATTTGTCACAGAACCTTCCGGAGCTTATTTGGCATGGAAAGCCACGGCTATAGGTGAGGGACGAGATACGGCCATGAAAGTATTTGAAGAGGAGTACAAAGACAATTTAACTATGGAAGAAACGATAATGCTTGCGTTAAAAGCATTGAAAGCATCTATAGAAGGAGAGATAGATAAAAGCAATATAGAGATGGCGATACTCGATAAAAAAACAAAGAAATTTGAAAAGCTTAAAGGAGAAAAGGTAAAAGGATATATTGCGAAATTAAAGTAATCTTCTTACGTCAATGATATCTACTTCGCTGACATCGCTTATCTCTCTAATTCTTTTTTCTATATCCTCTACTCCCCCTTCTGCATCATTAAGAAGAACAAAAACGTTTAGAGCTACCAGTCCAAAGGCTATAGGCTCTTCTTCTATTTTATGAAGCTTCATATTTTGTGGGATCTTACCCTCTATATTTTTTTTCAGTTCTTCTCTATCTGTCTCGGGAGATACTGGCATTACCTTGGCTATTGTCACTACATTGTAATCCATTTTATCACGGCCCCTCAAATCCACATTCGCACTTATAGGGATTCGCTAGAACTCTACATTTTTCACATCTAATTATAAACCTATCACAGTTGGGGCATGGAAATTTAACACTTTTTTCATCTGGAGCAATCTCTCTGTTGCACGATATACATTTCATACAATCACCTTTTAAGTTTTAACAAACTTCCTCATTACCTTTACTTTATAAGTTTTTCCGTGTTTCAATCGGGAAATTATTTTTTTATTCTCTAAATCCTGGATAATCTTTGTGACCTTAGGTCTAGAAAAACCTGTTTTCTCAGGGAGATCTTCCTGTTTCATCTCTCCACCCATTATTCTTATGGCATCAACTACTTTTCTCTCGTCTTCGGTGAGGACAAACATAGGCACCTCTATACTTATTTTTCTTTTATAAGTTCTATACACAAGAAGCACTGATATTCCACCGATGAGAAGCCCTAGAAGAAGAGATAGGTAGTCTAGAGCTATCTCTTTTGTTTCTCTTATATCGTTTACCTCGATATTTGTTCCTACAAGTTTTTTCTCGCCTTCAAGACAGGATATATCTGGAATATTTGGACCTACTACATATATAACTTTAGGATCTAAGGTTTCTATTGCCGTTACTGTAGAGTTGGGAACTTCGTTCTCATCTACGAGGAGTATCGGAGATTTCAGTATGTATGACGTTCTCAATGCGATCAGAAAGCTTTCAGGGATATTTCCATTGACTAAAACTACATTCTCAGATTTTCCCCATAGATCAATTGCTACGATCGCTGCGGTCTCGTCCCTGTCCGTGCCCCATTTCCTGTCAACATCAAAACCCATACTTCTTATCTCGCTTTCTACATAACCAGATATGGCCTGAGTCCCTCCTATGATCAAAACTCTTTCAGCATCCTGGGATCTTAAGCCTAAAAGAGCTCTTCTTGCGCTGACGCTGAGCGATTCCGGATCTGTAAGAATTACTGGAACATCAGCTTTGTGAGAGTATGCTTCAGCTATAATATAATCTATTATTACGTCACTGCTGTTTCTCACCACAATAGCGTCATAAGTATCTGCTCTGACTGTACTTAAAGCCAGTATAATTGTAAAGATCAATACGAGTTTTTTCATGGGTAGTATAAGAAGAGAGAGTTTATTAATGTATATGTTCATTCCCTTCTATGGAGTACAGTGATTACTTTCCTTATCCCTCATTAAGAAAAGGACAGGAAGAATTTATGGAGATGATCTATAAAAATGTTAAGATTGGAAGAAATACAGTTATCGAAGCTGCTACGGGATTTGGAAAAACTCCAGGTGTTTTATCTTCCATTCTTCCAGTAGCGGAAGAGAAGGCAAAAAAGATCGTATATTGCTGTAGGACTCACAAGCAGATGGATAGAGTCATTGAAGAGTTAAAAGAGATAGGAAAAGAAAAAAATGTTTCTGGTGTATCGCTGAGGGGAAGAAAAGAGATGTGCCTGAATCCAATTGTAACTGATTTCACAGGTGATACAGCGTCAGCTCTTTATGTGTGCAAATTACTGAAAAAACATAATAGATGCAAATTTTACAAAAACATAAAAGAGAGTGAGGATCTAGTTTTTGAGCTGGCATTAAAATTTTCAAAAAGAGCTGTGAATTCCCTAGAAATTAAAGAGGTCTGCAGAGAAAATGCTCTATGTCCTTACGAAGTAACAAAAGAAGTTCTCAGAGAGGCGGATCTCATAGCATGTTCCTATCTTTATATATTTCATCCAGGGATCAGAGATAATTTTTTGGAGGCAGTAGGATGCCGTTTAGATGATCTTATATTAGTTCTGGATGAAGCTCATAATCTACCAGAACTGGCTGTCGATCTTGGTAGTGACAGGATTTCTTTATCGTCATTAAAAGCAGGAATAAATGAAGCTACTAACTATGAAGAAGAAGAGATACTTGCATTTCTGGAAACTATGTATGAGATAGTACTTTCAATAGCGGAGGACATAAAACTAGAAGATGAGGCTCTACTTACATACCAGGACCTTATTTCTAGATTCACAGGAAAAAAATCGCAGTTTGTAAATATATCCACAGAAAAGGCGATAGAGGATTTTTCACATTATATGGTTAAGCGAGGAGAAGAGATACAGAAAGATAAATTGAATCAGGGAAAGCCTCCGAGATCTTTCATTCACAGCTGCGGTGTGTTTGTTTCTAACTGGATAAACGTGAGGGATAGGAAGGATTACTGTTATTTTATAGAAAGATACATTACGAGAGGGGGCGTTTCCTCTTTGAGACTCAATATCCTTGATTTAGATCCTAGAAATATTACAAAACAGGTTTTTTCGTCTGCATACTCTATTACATCCATGTCAGGTACGCTAACACCTTTGAGTGCTTTTTGTGACATCATAGGGATGCAGAATTATGAATCTAAGGTTTTTGCCTCCCCATTCAAGAGATCGAATATATTGACTTTGATATCAAAAGGCGTGACTACAAAAAGTCCATACAGAAATTTAGAGATGTATAGAAAGTTAGTTCAGAAAATACTTGAAATTGTGGATGTTGTACCGAAGAATGTCGCTATCTTCACGGTCTCTTACAGTGTTCTGGAAGGACTTCTCTCTGCAGGACTTCAACAGGTTGTTAAAAAGCCTCTTTTTGCCGAAAATAAAGGCTCTGCTTCGAGTGAGAACGATATCCTCGTTAAAAGTTTCAAAACTCTTGCAAAAAAGGATGGTGCCGTACTTCTTGGTGTTATGGGTGGAAGAAATGCCGAGGGAGAGGATTATCCAGGAAACGAGATGAACGCCGTTATATTAGTTGGAATACCGTATGCAAAGCCAATGGCAAGAGTGCAGGCTCAGGTAAAATATTATGCAGATGTCTTTCCGGGGAGGGGAAAATATTATGGATACTATTTACCCGCACATAGAAAATTGAACCAGGCAGCAGGAAGAGCTCACAGACTTTTAGACGATAGAGCGTGTATTATTTTTTTGGATTACAGAGTCGGTCAGCCATTTGTGAAAAATAATCTCTCAAAATGGATGACAGAGAGATTGAGGATACTTGAAGATAAAGAAGGAAATTTAAAGAGGTCTCTTAAAGTGTTTTTCGATGTGTAGAGGTTTGTAGGAGAGAAAATATTTAAACCGAAAAGAAGATAAAAAAATGATAAAACTTACAAAGTTTTTAGGCATATTGGTATTCATAATCAGTGTTTTTTTAATCAGTGGATGCGTTCAATCTGAAAAATCTACTGTAACTCCTGAGTTACCTTTGACTACGACTCCTTCACCCGAGACGTACAATGATGAAGATAACAACACAGGTGAAACGACAGCTGAAAAGTTTGAGGAAAGCCCTTTTGGAATTGCGATTTCCCATTTTGGAAGCGATTATCTTACAAGAATGCCGGAAGATTTATTGGGGGTAGGGGCTCACTGGGCTGGAAGCCTCATAGTGAGATGGTATGAAATTGAGCCTATTAAAGGTGAATTTAACTGGGAGAAAATTGATTATTATCTGGGAGAGGTAGGCAATGAAATAAATCTCCTCCTGGAACTGAGACTTTGCAATGACTGGGCTTCTGTTGGTGGCTGTGAAAAAAATCTTGCAGGATCGCCGCTCAAGGAGGAGCATTGGGATGATCTGGATAATTTCCTTAAATTGCTTGTGAGAAGAGAAGGAAACAAGGTAAAGTACTGGTCAATAGGAAATGAGATGGAGATAGAGAACTTCTGGTGCTGTACGTTCTGTGAAACAGAGGAAGAGTCAGCAGAAGAGTACTTAAAAATATTGAAGAGAGCTTACAATGTGATTAAAGAAGCGGATGATGATGCTGTTATCGTACTGGGAGGATTCACGGGGAACTGGAAAAATGGTACAAATGTAAACCCTGAGTTTGTGGAGTATGTCCTGAAAAATGGGAAAGATTATTTTGATATTCTGGATGTGCATCTTTATGGGGATCCTGAGACATATGAAGAGAGAATACAGTGGTTCATAGAGTTAATGAGCAAATATGGATATTCAAAACCCATCTGGAGCACCGAGATGGGAGGACCTGACATAAGGTCATGTCTTGAATCAAATATGAGTGGATCAAGGGACAAATCGCTGGAAGAAATAATAACGGAAAATGAGTGTGCACGAGTTTTTCATTTGCCCGGATATAGAAAGGAATATTATAAAATGCATGCGGAAGAAGTGGTGAAAAGGTATATGTATGCATTTGACGCTGGAGTGTCCAAACCTTTCTGGTGGACCCTTTATGCTGTAAGGGAATATCAGTACCTGACATATGAATGGATGTCACATGTTGTGTTTTCAAAGATGGGGCTTGTTGCAACTGAAAGCGAAAGAGGGAAAGGAGTAATAAATTACATGAAAACACCCGGGTACTACACATACAAAATACTGGCAGAGGAGCTTGATATGTTTGATTCCACTGAAAAGCTTTCCTTAAACGATGCAGAGGTTTTTCTTTTTAACGTGGATGGAACACACGTTATAGTTGCATGGTCCGAAAAAGGTGCAATTCTTGATCTGAGTAATTATTTTGGCGGTACCGTAAGGATAAGGCATATTGTTTCAGAGCTGGATGAGCAGGAAAATCCCGTTTATTTGGAAGACGAATTCTTTTCATCAGCAGCCGTGAAAATAGAACAAGAGCCCGTTTTTATCAGAGAAGTGAGTGGCTAGAGACTACTATATGTAATAGCAGTACAAAACTTTATTAATATCAGGCGATTTTTCTTATCTATGATCAAATTAATTTTGGCTGGTGGCGGTGATGCACCAGATTCGAAGCTTACAGATGAATTTTTTGTTAACATGATTCCTAAAGGGAAAAAAATGTTATACATTCCTATTGCCATGCCACCGTCTGAGCATTCTTTTGATGAATGTTTTGATTGGATAAAATCCGTGTTTAAGCCATTAAAATTTATAGATATTGCGATGTGGATTGATTTATCTAATAAAAGATATGAAGATTTAGAACCATTTGGTGCAATTTACATTGGTGGGGGAAACACTTTTTCATTATTGAATGATTTGAGAAACACGGGATTCATTGAATTGCTTAAAAAATTCATTGCAGATGGTAGAATTTTGTATGGTGGAAGTGCTGGTGCAATTATTCTCGGAAAAGATATCGGAACAGCAGCATTAGGAAAATATGCTGATGAGAACCTTGTAAATCTTACAGATACTTCCGGTCTAGACTTAGTGAATGGTTATGATGTCCATTGTCATTATGAAGAAAAATATGACAAAGAAATATTTGGATACATCAAAAAACACAACTCTAAGATTATTGCGATACCAGAAAAATCGGGATTACTTGTTGAAGATGGTAAAATAAAAGTGATTGGGTTCGAATCAGTTTATGTTTTTAAGAATGGAGAGAAAATCGCCCTTGAGTCTAACTCTCTACTCTTGTAATTTCGGGTAGAAACGTGCAAAGGCTCTTCTTAAAGAGTTGCTTCTATTATCAACTGAAAAGTTAATAAATCCTTTTATATCTCATTTTAAGTTAGAAAAAGTTTAAATATCTATCCTTCCTAGTTTTATTGGTGATGAACATGGATTTACCCTACGGTGACGTAATCCTCGAAGCCAGTTCCGATCTAGTGGATCTGGAAAAGACCTTAGGTAGTTTTGGAGATTCTGGTTATCTTTGTCTATTAAACGAAGATGAATCGATTTATCTGATTCTCGAAAAAGGAAAAATTATGGATATCTTCTATGAGGGGAAGGAAAAAGGCAGTGAAATTGAGAATTTTCAAAAGATCTTATTGAAAAATCCAACTTTGATTCTGCGCAAATTAACAGAGATACAAATGGATATAATAAAAGAAGTTTACGGGACTAAAGAATATACATTTGAAGAACTATTCGAAAAAAGGATAGAGTTTAAGGAAGAAATTAAAGAAGAAAAAGAGATTAAAGAAGAAGCTAAAAAAGAAAAACCTGAACCTATAGTGATAAAGAAATCAAAAACTCTAGAATTTGTTGGAGACATAAGCAAGATAACGACAGAATACGTTGACAACGGAACAATAACACATCCTCACCAATTAATTTTAAAGTTTGTTGATGGAGAAAGAACGATAGATGAGATTGTAAAAAAGTCGGGTTTCCCCGAAAACTTTGCAAGAGAAGTAATTCTGCATTATATTGAAAAAGGATTGGTAAAATACAAGTAAATCTTCAATTCTACCAAAAAATTCAAAAGATTTCTTAAGGTATTTTTCAATGTTTAAAAGTTATAAGAAAAAAAAGTATTTATAAAACATGGCTTAATGCGGGCAAGTGCTTCATTTTATTCCAAGTTCTTCAATTATAATCTTGGAACTTTCACTGTTAAGTTCGTATCTTTCTTTAAGGAGTTTTAATACATGATTCTTATCCATTTTGAATCTTTTTTCCATCATACTAGCAATATCTCCTCTAATCCTATCTTTCAATAGCTTGGCTTTTTGTACAGCAAGACTCACATCATTCAGTTCAAACTGCGTTCC
>DAOVEQ010000082.1 GCA_030668905.1 Thermococci archaeon | reverse complement strand
ACACTGAAAGCAGATTCTTAATATCTTCAATGATCTCTGAGGGTAAAGTACGAGATGTAGGCATAGCAAGGAGACCATTCAAAGAAGCAAAGAAATTAACGAAGAAGAAACCCGATATAATCGTATCAGACGGACTTCAAGCCTATAAAAAGGCAGTAAAGAAAGAGTTCCAAGCAAATAAAAAGTACGGAATCTCAAGAACTCTACACATAAGAGAAATAGCAATTACAAACGAAGAAAGAAACAATAACAAAATAGAGAGACTTAACGGAACAGTAAGACAAAGAAACAAAGTACAGAGAGGATTAAAAGAGATACCATCATCAAGAATCTTTGTAGAGGGATTTAAAAACTATTATAACTTTATAAGACCGCACATGAGCTTGAATGGAAAGACACCAGCGGAAATTGCAGGGATAGAGTTAGGATTGGAAGGAAATAAATGGGCTGAATTAATAGAAAAAAGTTCTAAGGAGTGATAAAATGTCTAAACTAACATCAAAAGTCTCATATTCAAAAAAGGGATACAAATCCCTTAAAACTATTATTCCAAAAGGAATAACTCAGATTATGGAAATAGAACATGGAGATACTTTAATTTGGGATGTTGATAAGAAGGATGGAGAGAAAGTTATTGTTGTGAGGAAAGGGTGAGATTAGAGCAATTGACTTTTCTTATTTTTTATCTTTCATGTATGAATATATCATATGAATAAAATAACACACACAAGCAACAATAACAGCCATTATTAATGTTGGAACTGCCCATATAGAAAATAATTGTGATGTTGAGGAGTTGGTGTATTCTGCTACCTTTTCTATTACTTGTTCGTAATAGTATTTTGCGTAAATCCATAAGGAAATAGCAAAAGTGACTAATACAAACCAAGATTCTTTCGAGAGGCTTTTTAATCCTTCTTCTAACACTTTTTCTGGGGGCATTTGCGTCACAGTTTCTTAACAAAATATATTATTGAACTTATCAACAGTACAATTCCAAATATCACTATGCCTATTGCCCCAAGTAACTCAGAAGTGTTATTATATTCTGAAGAGTAATATGCAAGTGTATATAACATTCCTAAAAAAAACACTGCCCCAGCTATAAATGCTAAGAAAATTGCAAAAATATTGTCAGTAGATTTTAGTTTTTTTCTTTTTACCATTTTTCCATCACCATTCTCATCTATACTATCTTCCCTTATATCTTTTTCGTTATCTTCCATAATTATTCTCACCCCCTTCTACAACACCAAGATGGTGAGGTAATTCTAAAAATAGCAAAAGCCTCGAAACGCATATTTTTTTGAAGAAATTAAAAATTTTCATAAAAGCCTCGCCAACGCATGAGAACCCGGTTTTTGTTGCCTCATCCCAAAACTTTATTAAGTTGGGAAATAACTTAAAACTATGAGAATAAAAGCCATATACAAAAATAACGTTTTAAAACCGTTGGAAAAGTTAGATTTAAAAGAGGGTGAAGAGGTAGAGATAGAGGTAAAAAAAAGTTCAATGAAAGACTTTCATGGAAAGATAGAGATTAAAAAAGAGATCGCAGATGATATCGTAGAGATGGAAATATGGAACTAAATCTCGGGGATTTTACTGGAAAAATATACATAGATACAAACATATTTCTATATTCTGCCTTCAATCACCCAATTTTTGGGGATAGCTGCAAAGATTTTCTTGTCAGGGTAGATATGGAGAAAATAGAAGGATACGCATCTGATTTTGTATTGAACGAAGTTTTTCACAAATTGATGATCGCAGAGATTACTAAGAAACTCAAAAAGAATGCAATGGAGGCTATCTCTTATGTGAAGACAAATCCAGAAGTGATATCAGAACTTGAAACAATTTGGAAAGAAATGAAGATCATAGAAGAGTCCAACATTATTATTTTAAGAAATATCTCTGTTTTTCCAGATTTTGTGTATATATCCCAAAAATATAATTTGATGGCTACAGATTCCTTTCACGTGACTGTGATGAAAAAGTACGGAATAAAGGATATAGCAACAAACGATAGAGATTTTGAGAGAGTAGATTTTATTAGAGTCTGGAGACCGTAAACTAAGCCTCTATCCATATCTCTACGTCTTCTGAGTCTATTTTCCATTTTTTATGGTATCCTTTTCCTTCTTTGAACTCTAAGACCTTTGATCTTGTTTCTCTTTTGATGTAATCCTCGTCAAGATCGAAACTGCATTTCAGATATGTTTTTATGTAATCCTCTATGTTGAGATCCATCTCCTTCCTCATCTGCTGTATCCTCCTCACTACTTCCCTTGTGTACGCTTCTTTTTTAAGCTCTTTATCTATCTTCTTGTTTACAAAAACATTTCCAATCTCAGAAGAAACGTACTCGTAATCTTCAGGAGGCAGAAGCTCGAAATCAACGTCTTCTTTTGTTATGACAAAGTTATCTATCTTGAACTCTCCCTTTTCCAAGGCATCATAAAGTATCTTTCCATCGATCTTTTCAAGAAGTTTTACTACCTTTTCAGCGTCCTGTTTGAACTTCGGGCCCATATTTTTATAATTCGGGACTAATTTATATTTTAACTCCATTTTCTTCAATACTATTTTTTTGGAGTTCGTCTGTTCGAGTAAAATATTTTCAAATTTTTCTATCGCTTTTCTTATCTTTTTGTCTTCTGAATCTATGATTATCTCCGAAACTGGCCATCTCAACTTTAAACCTGCCTTCTGTCTTGCAAAAGCTACGTTCTCAACTATTTTTCTTGTTATATCCATCTGTTCATTGAGTTCTGAATCTATTAAACTCTCGTCATGCTCGGGATACTCCACCAGGTGCACGCTCTCCCCATTTTCTATATTTACGAAGATATGCTCAGAGACGTATGGTGTTACCGGCGCCATTAATCTCGACAGTTTCTTCAACACGTAACACAAGACAAAGTATGCAGCTTTTTTATCGGGATCATCTTTCTCTGTCCATGTTCTGCTTCTCACGAGTTTTATATACCATCTTGAAAAATCATCTACGATGAAATCGTATACCGGTCTCGTTACCTTATGGAAATAGAACATATCCCATACTTCCACCAGATCTTTTATCAACGAATTTATTTTAGAAAGCATCCACCTATCTTCTATCCTGAGATACGCCTCTACATCCCCGTATTTTGTCTCCGGATGAAAATTATCGAGGGACATGTAAGTTGTCGAAAATTTATAAACGTTCCACAGTATCTTGAGCATTCTGTCCACGCTTTGTATCTTTTCCCATGATATCCTTATATCTTCCCATGATGCAGCAGCCCACAGAAGATAAAATCTGAACGTGTCTCTGCCATATTTTTCAATTATCTCTTCGGGAGGAATCGCATTTCCTTTGGTTTTGTGCATTGCTTCTCCTTTCTCGTCCAGGGTAAACCCGTGCATCTGTACCTTTTTATAAGGAACTGTATCGAATGTTATAACAGAAGCAGCCTGCTGAGAGTAAAACCATTTTGTTATCTGATCATGACCTTCTACAATGAAATCTGCTGGAAAGAACTTTTCAAATAACTCTTTTTTCATGGGGTATCCCAATGAAGCCCACGGTGCCGATCCAGAATCGAGCCAGACATCGAGAACATCATCCACTCTCTTCATGACCCCTCCACATTCGCATCTCAATTTTATGGGATCGATACTCGGCCTGTGAAGATCATTTATCTCTATTTTCTCCACGCTTTTTTCTTTAAGCTCTTTTATGCTTCCTATAACTATTTTTTTTCCACATTTTTCGCAGACCCACACGGGAAGCGGCACTCCCCAGTACCTCTGTCTGGAAACACACCAATCGCCAACGTTCTCTACCCCGTTAACGTATCTTTTTGCAGCCCAATCGGGGATCCATTCCACTTTTTCATTTTCCCTTATAATCTCATCCTTTATCTTGGAAACTCTCAAAAACCACTGTTCCGTAGCCAGGAAGATCAGGGGAGATCCGCATCTCCAGCAGAAAGGATATTTGTGTTCTATCTCTACAAACTTTATAAGTAAACCTTTTTTCTTTAAATCTTCCACTATTAAAGGATCCGTATCTTTTACAAACATCCCTTTCCATTTTCCCTCTGTGAATCTCCCTTTTGAATCGAGAGGGGAGTAAGCCGGAAGATTGTAAAGTTTGCCGACCTCAAAATCTTCTTCTCCGTGTCCTGGTGCTGTATGAACGCATCCAGTTCCCTCTTCCAGTGTCACATGATCACCAAGGATCACGATGTGTGCATTTTTAAACGTTTTTTGAGATGGCATTTCATCCAGGAAAGGATGTTCGTATTTAACTCCTTCCAGATCTTTTCCCGTAAACTCTTCAACTATCTTAAACTTGATATCAAAGGATGAGAGTACTATGTTTACCATATTTTTAGCCATTATCCAGTACTCCTCTTTTCCTTTGAAATTCACCTTTAACTTCGCATACATAAAATCGGGATGCACACAAACAGCTATGTTTGCCGGAAGTGTCCACGGCGTGGTAGTCCAGATCAGTATATACTCATTTTCCTTGTTTTTTAATTTAAACTTGACAAACACAGAAGGATCCTTGACCATTCTGTATTCTCCTCTTATCTCGTGTTCTGCAAGAGCTGTCTCACATCTCGGACACCAGTGGATAACTCTCAGATCCTTTGCGAGAAGATCCTTTTCCCATGCTCTTTTAAACGACCACCACTCGGCCTCCATATAATCTTTATTGATCGTCATGTATGGATTATCCCAGTCCATCCAGATTCCAAGATTTATAAACTGTTCCTGCATTCTATCCATGTTTTTAATTGCAAACTCTTTGCATTTATCGATGAATATATCAACTCCAATTTTATTCTCAATATCTTTCTTATTTTTAATTTTAAGTTCACTCTCTACTCTTACTTCAATTGGCAGCCCGTGCATATCCCACCCTGGCTGTCTTCTTGGGGCGTAACCTTTCATCGTCATATACCTTAAAACAGTATCTTTGATGACTTTGTTCAGTGCTGTTCCTATATGCACTTCACCGGAGGTGAAAGGCGGCCCATCTAACCAATACCATTTCTTTCCATCTTTCTTTAGATATTTCTCGAATATTTTGTTCTCTTTCCAATATTCATCTATTTTTTTCTCTAATTTTAAAGGCTCGTACTCTCCTTCTGCAGGTTTCATTATATCACCTATGTTATTCCATGACACTTACCGTTTTATTTAGACACTTGCTTTCGTATCATGATAATACTTTCTTAAGTTTATTAACAACACATTAAATTTACTTCTATAGAGTATCAACTCAAAATTATCTTTAACTTTTGTACGCTGTTCCCGGGTTTCTCTCCGATCATTTATGCAATTCCCATGGACTGTCAACTCCTGAACATACTACACAATTACTCATCCTTTATATGTTTTTCGTTTTTGGTG
>DAOVEQ010000145.1 GCA_030668905.1 Thermococci archaeon | reverse complement strand
ATGGAAGAAACTCAAGAAGCTATTAAACCAGAACCCGTACTGTCAGGGTGGGGACGAGAAAAAGAATTTAAAGATGGGATCAAGCCTGAGCCTGTGATGCCTAAACGAGTTATGATTATGATAAGTATTCTTTTTATTATTGTGTTTAATATCATACTCGAAGATTCTTTTTTTTCGATGATCTTTGGTGTTATAATACTTATTGGTGCCATTAAAGAAATTTTTGAGAAAGAGAAGAAGAAAAAGAGAGTTTTGTAACTCTACCACTTTCACGATCTTCCAAATAATCCTTTTGTCATTGCAACGATCCAGTCCCAATGCAGTACAATATGGATTATGATCAGAAAGATCATAAGTATGCCAATCCAGTCATGAACTAGCTCCCAGTTGCTTTTTATAATGCTTAAAAACTCGCTCTGCCCTGATCTTCTTCCTTTTGATAGAGCAAACTTTAGGACGAGACCTGTCATTGCAGTTATCAAAAAAGAAATGAACATAAAAAAATCTACCATATAATTTAATTTTGCTTTATTCATTTGAGATCACCTCATGAAATCCTCTTTTCTCTTCCTGCGAACTCTCTTTCACGGAGGATGTATTTCTGTATCTTCCCTGTAGATGTTTTTGGCAGTTCTTTGATAAACTCTACCTTTTTTGGACATTTGAAATGTGCCATTCGTTCCCTGCAAAATGATATAATATCTTTTTCGGTAAGATGAGTTCCTGATTTAGCGATTATAAACGCTTTGGGAACTTCTCCCCATTTTTCATCTGGAGTGGGGACGACACATACTTCTAAAACATCAGGATGCTCGTATATAGTTTTTTCCACCTCTACAGAGGCAATATTCTCTCCTCCACTTATTATAATATCTTTTGCTCTGTCCATGACTTCTATGTAGCCGTTCTCGTGAACGACGGCGATATCGCCGCTGTGGAATACTCCATTTCTGAATGCGTCTTCAGTTTTTTTTGGTTTTTTGTAGTATCCCTTTATCACATTATTTCCTTTCATCACTATTTCTCCACGTGTTTCGCCATCCTCAGGTATATCATTCATTTCCTCATCAACTATCCTTACTTCAGCATTTATGTACGATACTCCCTGCCACGATTTTCTCTTTGCCCGTTCTTCAAAAGACAGTGCATTCCATGAGGGATGCCATTCGCATGTTGTATGGGGGCCGTACGTTTCTGTAAGACCGTATACCTGCCTTACCTCTGCTCCCATTTTTTCTAGAGCACGTAAAAGAGAGGGGGGAGGAGGTGCTCCTGCAACTGTTATTGTGATCTTATGAGGGAACTTTTTAATTCCCATTTTTTGAGCATAATTGGTAAGCATTATCCAGAGTGTTGGTGCACCAGCCATGTGAGTAATATTCTCACTCTCTATAAGTTCAAGTATCTTTGCTGGATCTATCTTTCTGAGGCATACAGATCTGGCACCTGCAGCAGGAGCAGCCCACGTAAAGCACCATCCATTGCAGTGGAACATAGGCACTGTCCATAGATAGGACGAGTACTGGTTCAGGCTCATCTCAATTATCTCTGCGAGAGAATTTAGATATGCACCTCTGTGATGGTACATACATCCTTTTGGAAATCCTGTTGTACCGCTCGTGTAATTGATCGTGATTGTTTCGTATTCGTCTTTTACTGGTATCTCTACCTCTTTTTTACTCCCCATTTTGAGAAATTTCTCGTATTCCAGACCTTCGCGTTCCATGGTATCATTGATTGTAATAATCTCCTTTATTTTTGGAATTTTGTCTTTTATCTGTTCTATATTGTCTCTGAAAGCTGCATCAACAAACAATGCTTTAGAATCAGAGTTATCTATTATGTAAGCCATCTCTCCCGGATTCAATCTAATATTAATAGGAACAAGCACTCCCCCTGAGAGTGGAACACCAAAGTGTGCCTCTAGCAAAGGCGGTATGTTTGGCGAGATAAAGGATACCTTATCACCTTTTTCTATTCCTATCGTATGCAGCGCATTTGCAGAGCGGTTTACTCTCTCGTAAAACTGCTGAAACGTATAACGTTTATCGTTGTACGCAACTGCCGTTTCCTTTCGATATACATGCGCGGATCTCTTTAAAAAAGATAGAGGCGTAAGAGGAGTATAATACACATGTCTGTATCTGTCTTTCATGAAAAATCATCTCCTTTATACAGAAAAGAGAAATACTAATATAAGCTTTATGGTATTACCAAAATTAGATAGGATAGGTATGCCAACTTGTAACTCTCTAAAATGCCTATCCCGCAACTACAAACGTTGCCGCACTTAGTATGATTGCAGTTGTTACCAGCGAGGCCAACAGCACATATATCTTTTTATCTCCATTCACATCTATCACCAATAGAAATAGGAAGAAGGTATATTTAAACTTTTTTTAACAGAAAAACTGAGTAAAAGACTATTTCTAACTTTCCAGTTAATAACTTTATTGGTTTTTAAGAAGGGTGTCTCCACACTTTGATGTAATTCTGAAGAAATTACATCCATTTGTTTTCCCTTTCTAAACCCCGTAGTTGCTTTTGTAAATAATCTTTTTTTTCTTTTGGAGAACCGTTTTCTATGAGGAGAAACTACGTTTCTCCCTCAACCCTCTTCCTTTTTAAAATAATTTATTTTCTTTTTTCCAGAACGCTTTTTTCTTTTTGAAAAGAAAAAAGGGTTACGCCGGGGATGGGATTCGAACCCATGTGTTCAGAGAACAATAGATCTCGAGTCTATCGCCTTACCTGGCTCGGCTACCCCGGCTTATACTATTTCACTATTTAAAAATAGAAGGATAAAATATATAAAGTTATCATTAAAAGGAGATCATGGAAAAACTTGTATTCGTCCCCGATGAAAAGATGAAAGATTATTATAGATTAATTGCAGGGATTATTTACCTTATATTTTTTGTTCCTGGTATTATAGTACTACCTTTTTATCCTATCGCGGGAATCATCTATTTAACACCCATTGTTATCATCGCTCTCTTCACTTTTTACTGGATCTCGCTGTTTTATAAATCCTTGAAGTATACAGTCACAGATGAGCATGTTATAGTCAATATAGGAGTCTGGTGGAAGAAAGAAACTATGGTACCTATGGAGATGATAACGAACATTGACAAGACGCAGAATCCTTTTGAAAGAAGATATGGTATAGGAAAGATCCATACGCAAACTGCTGGGGCAGGAGGTCCGCAGGCAACGAAAGCAGAGGCTGTAGTTCTCGGGATAAAAAATATGGACGAGATCAAAAATGAGATCGCTATCAGAGCAAAAAAATCTAAAATTTCAAAGAAAACGAGAACTGAGGAAGAAATATTAACTGAAATCCTC
>DAOVEQ010000012.1 GCA_030668905.1 Thermococci archaeon | reverse complement strand
TTTTGCCAAGAGCGTCTTCCCGCAGCCGGGAGGACCGTACAAAAATATTCCTTTAGGAGGTCTTATTCCCATTTTTTTAAATCTCTCGGGATATTTCAAAGGCCATTCCACACTTTCTCTCAGTTCCTCTTTTACCTTTTTAATCCTCCTATATCATTCCATTTTACATTCGGTGTCTGTACAAAAACTTCTCTCATAGCAGAAGGCTCAATTGCTTTTAAAGATTCTTCAAAATCATTTTTCGTAACCCTTATTTTTTCAAGAATCTCAGGAGGTATTTTTTCCTCTTCTAGATTTATCTCTGGTAGAATTCTTCTTAAAGAGTTCATTGCAGCTTCTTTACAGAGAGCCTCAAGGTCTGCCCCAACAAATCCGTACGTTATACTCGCTAGATGATCAAGATCTACGTTTTCCAGTGGCATTCCTCTCGTATGGATCTGAAGGACCTCCTTTCTTCCACTTTTAGTGGCTACACCTATCTCTATCTCTCTATCGAATCTTCCTGGTCTTCTCAGAGCTGGGTCAAGTGCTTCTGGTCTATTTGTAGCTGATATAACTATTACCTTGCCCCTGGTCTTTAAACCGTCCATCAAAGCAAGAAGCTGTGCTACGACTCTTCTTTCAACTTCCCCAGTGACTTCTTCTCTTTTAGGGGCTATGGCATCTATCTCATCTATAAAGATTATAGAAGGAGCATTTTTTTCAGCATCGTCAAAAACCTTTCTTAAATTTTCTTCACTCTGCCCATAGAATTTTGACATTATTTCGGGACCGTTTATGGATATAAAGTGAGCATTACTCTCACTTGCTACAGCCTTTGCAATAAGAGTCTTTCCTGTACCCGGAGGTCCATAGAGAAGTACACCCTTTGGGGGCTCTATTCCGAGTCTATCAAAGAGCTCTGGATGTTTTAAAGGAAGCTCGATCATCTCTCTTACTTTCTGTATCTCCTTTTTAAGGCCTCCTATATCCTCGTATGTTACTGTCGGCATTTCCATCTCTTTGATCTCGACGGCCTCAGGAAGAACATCTACTTTTGTAATGTTCGTCATCTGGACTACACCAGAAGGGGACGTATTTACAACTACAAATCTAATTTCGCCAAGACCGAAAGGTGAACCCGAGATAACATCGAAAAGATCACTAAATATAGATTCAGTAAAAGGATCCTTTCTCTGGGAGATAAGACTTATTACGTCTCCCTTTTTCAAAACTCTTCCCCTGAGATTCCTCGAAACTACATTCCCAGAGATCATTATCCTCATGCCCCTCTGCGTTGGTGCCATTGCAACATTTTTTGCGGGTTTCACATCTGCCTTTTTAACTTTTACAAACTCACCCATAGTTGTTTTAGCATTTTTTCTTATGAGTCCATCCATCCTGATTATATCCAGGCCTATATCATCCGGATAAGCGTCTATAACTAAGGCAGCAGTTTCCCTATTGCCAATTATCTCTACAACGTCTCCTTGTACCACATTTATCTTTCTCTGGAACTTCTTATCTACCCTGACGATCCCTCTTCCGACATCTTCCTGTCTTGCACCTGCAACTTTTAATTGTACTTCCATCAATATATAATCTAAAAAAAAGTTATTTAAACCTTTTCACATAGAGATTCTATGAAACCTCTGATAGTAAAAGATACGGATGAAAAAATCTACCCTACAAAGATAATCTGCTTGGCAAGAACGTACAGAAAGCATGCAGAGGAGATGAGGAGTGAACTGCCTACTGAGCCTATACTCTTTTTAAAACCACCTTCTGCTGTAATATACAGTTCAGATTATATAGTGATCCCTGAAATTTCAAAAGAAATACATTATGAGGGAGAACTGGCTGTAATAATCGGAAAAAAAGGAAAAAATATATCAAAAGAAGGAGCATATTCCCATATTTTGGGGTACTCTGCACTTTTGGACATAACGGCAAGAGATCTTCAGAGTTATGCAAAGAGCAGGGGATATCCATGGAGCATATCAAAAGGATTTGACACCTTTGCACCTATCTCTGAGGTAACGAAAAAAGAAGAGATAGAAGATCCCCATAATCTAAATATTAAATTGTGGGTAAATGATCAAATAAAACAGAATTCGAATACAAAATACATGATATTTACGATAGATCAGATTATAGAGTATGTTTCTAAAATAATGACGCTCGAAAGAGGAGATATAATAGCAACAGGAACTCCTGAAGGTGTGGGGAAGATAAAAAAGGGAGATCGTATAATCCTAGAGATAGATGAAGTAGGAAGACTGGAAAACTATGTAACCTGAAAAGATATATTAACTTGAAAAACATTATAATAATTAGGTGATCGAATGAGTGTAGTTAAAATACTCGAACTCGTAGGAAGTTCTGAAAGAAGCTGGGAAGATGCAGTGCAGAATGCATTGAAAGAAGCTGGAGAGACTGTGAAAAATATAACGGGAATAGACATTTTGGGATATAAAGGAGACGTAAAAGAAAATAAGATTGTAAGATTTAAAGCACATGTTAAAATAGCCTTTGTAGTTAAAAGATAATCATTTTTTTGCCGATATATAGTATATAAGAGCGAAAAAGGCTACAACTGCTACAAATATAATTAAGCCGTATTTCAAAAGGTCTAACTGTATTTTCATATCTACGCTAGATATCTTAGATTTACAGTATTCTTCTTTTTCTTTCTCTCCCAATTGCTTAAATTTATTCAGTGCTATATTATACTGTTCCTTACTCTCTTTGTATTTTTCTTTTGCATAAAGGGAATCTGCATTTGTCAGTGCCTCGTAAGCTTCATCTCTAAGTTTTTCTCTGAACTCTTTAGCTTCAATTGTCTCTTTCATTTCGTTGTAAAAATCCTCTGAATTCGAGAAACCCTCAATTCTGCCGATCTCTTCCGCATGAACATCTAAAAATACAACAGTTGGAGCTTTTTCTATATCATAAGCTTCGCATATTGCTTTTGAAGTAAATTTATATAGCTTCATTGCATAAAAATGACTGTTTATATACTCAGAAACTTTTGAATCCTCGAGAATACGATCCGCATTTTCTGTCCATTCGTCGTATACATAAAGAAGTACAAGTTTGTTTTCTGCTTTCGCCATCTCGCACGTATCGTCAATATCTACCTCAAAGTGCCAGTTTACGACCCCACTTACCAATGGAATTAACAATAAGATTATGGGGATTACGCACTTTTTCTCTACCATGTATTAACTATGTTTTTTACATATTTATATTTTATGCAATCTGATCTATAATTTTTGATACAAAAAATACAAAGAGAACACCGTACATTTCTATTTTCAATGATTTTTCTGCTCTTGAAACATTTTTTTTACTGATATATAAAGTCCAGAATACAAAGATATTCAGTACCGATATCATGAAAAGATACTGAACTCCAAAAATATTGTAAACATAGGGGAGAAATGTGGTAATCATACCTGATAATAAAAATATCTGAGATATCAAAAGAGATTTTTTCACTCCATAAACTATAGGAAGGGTGGATGATCCCATCTCTTTGTCTCCTTTCATGTCCTCTATATCCTTCATAATTTCTCTCGAGATATTCGCAAGAAATGAGCATATGAAAAGCATTCCCACAGCTTCCATTCTATTTACGGCAGCCCCCCCATAAAGAAAGGTGAGAGATGTCAAAAAACCTACCAGCATATTCCCAACAAAGCACATTCTTTTCAGGTTATAGGCATACAAAAACATCAATATACTTGCAGTAATGCAGATAAAAAATGCTTTAAAATTGACAAAGTAGGCTATAAAGCAGGCAAAAACAAAAAGAAAGATAGCATAAAAAAATGCTGCTTTTAAACTCATTTCACCCATGGGTAAAACCCTATCCTTTCTATTTATTTTGTCTATATCATAATCAAAATAATCGTTGATCGCCATTCCTCCTGAACATGCAACAATTGAGACTATACTCGCCAGTATGACTTTATATGTAAACGGGTATCCTCCCGCGATTATTCCCGCTATGAAAACAGCAAAACCTGACATTATCGAGTTCACTGGTCTCATAATCCTTATGTAAGGATGCATAACTCTTTTAATATGAATGTAAATAAAAAGTTATAGTATAAAATTTTTAAATCTAAAAATCAAATAACTGTATGCCTCGGTGGCTCAGTGGTAGAGCGGCTGCCTCGTAAGCAGCAAGTCGGGGGTTCAAATCCCCCCCGGGGCTTAAATAGCTTTCTTATATTTCTTATTCACTGACTCAAAATCAAAGGAGATATGGTAATCTCCTTCTTCCAGCTTACTTTTTATCTCATACCCACTTTTATAGAATATATCGAGCATTTTTCTATTTTCTGGAAGTACTTCTGCCGTGAAGCCTTTTACATTATTTGCCTTAGCTATTTTTATAAGATAATTCAATGAAAATTTACCTATTCCAATCCCCTGATAATCATCATGCACAAGAAAAGCAACTTCCGCCATGTTTGAATTCCTCGGCATACCGTATCTGCCAACGGCGATAAGTTTTTCTATACCTTTTTCCTTTATAAATCCAGTTATCGCCATAGTCCATTTATAATCTACATTTGAGAAATACTGTAATCTTTTATGCGGCATGGCTTTAACAATAGTGAAAAATCTCAGGTATATGCTCTCTTCTGATAAAGAATAAAAAAATTCTTTCATTAATAACTCGTCTGTGGGTTTTATTGGCCTGAAAAATATTAATGTTCCGTCCTTCATTATTGCTTGTGTTTCCCATTGTTTTGGGTATACAACATCTCTTTTCAAGCTCATTTCAAGCTGATCTTGGTAGATATAATTTAATTCTTTGGCCTTTTTTAGAAGTTCTGTTCTAAACTTTGGATGTGCTATGTTGATCAATTCTAATACTCTTTCTCTTATAGTTCGCCCATATAGATAAGCAATTCCACACTCTGTGACAACATAATGAATATCTCCTCTTGTTTCAACAACTCCTGCTCCCTGACTCAAAAATGGAACTATCCTTGAAACTTCTCCATTTTTTGCTGTAGAAGGCATTACTATAATTGGTTTTCCACCTTTAGATCTGGTAGCTCCTCTCATAAAATCGCAATGCCCTCCTATACCAGAATAAAACACATACCCCATAGAATCGGCACAGACCTGGCCTGTAAGATCTATTTCCAGTGCAGAATTTATAGCTACCATCTTATTATTTTTAGAGATAATAAAAGGATCATTTGTATAATCTGAAGGATGAAACTCTACCATCGGATTGTTATCAACAAAATTATAGAGTTTTTTACTCCCTATGCAGAAAGATGCTATAATCTTTCCTTTATGGATAGTTTTTTTATCACATGTTATAATTCCCTTATTTACAAGGTCTACTACTCCATCAGAAAACATCTCAGTATGAACTCCAAGATCCTTTTTATCATAGAGGCTTTGCAAAACCGCATCTGGTATATTCCCGTATCCTGTCTGAATTGTGGCACCATTCTCTACAAGAGTAGCTACATATTCTCCTATTTTATTTGCAACTTCATCTTCTTTATTTAAAGGCCACTCTGGTAGCGGAAGATCACTTTCTACTATTATATCAATGTCATCAATATGGATAAGACTATCCCCCAGTGTTCTTGGCATCTGTCTATTTACTTCTGCTATCACAATATCTGCTGTTTCTGCAGCGCTTTTCACAATATCTACAGAAACTCCAAGACTGCAAAATCCATGATCATCGGGGGGTGATACTTGAATTAGAGCTATATCTATAGGCATTAATCCAGATTTTATTATCTTGGGCACATCAGAAAGAAATATGGGTGTATAATCTGCCCTGCCTTCAGCTACAGCACCCCTTACATTTTCTCCAATGAAAAAAGCATTGTGCCTAAAAACATCTGCAAATTTTGGTGACGTATAGGGTGATACCCCCAATGTAAGTGTATGCACTATCTCCGTATCCATTAAATGCTTTCCTCTCTCTACTAATAATTTTACCAATGTCTGAGGCTGGGCTGCTCCTCCTCCTATGAAAACTCTATCTCCATTTTTTATAACATTCAAAGCCGTTTCAGCATGCTTTATTTTGTTCTTATATTTTTCTTTCCAATCCATTTGGTCACCTAACTTAATGAAAAATCTCCCTTAAATAATTTTCTTTTGAATTTTTTTATTAAGAAAGCATCCGCTTTTTTTCCATATCTAACTGCAAAAACATTGTATGGATCCATTTTTATATTTATATCATCGATATATTCTTCCAAAAAGTGCTGGGAATGTAAAAGACTTAACACTTTCTCCCTATACTCTTTTTTACTACACTCCGTGAGGTCCCAATGCCATGAATAACAAAAAGTATAGACAATTTTATTATCAAAAAACTTATTTTCAAATAACTTCATTAGTTCCATAGCAATTCCTAAGTTTCTATAGTCTTTACTTACCTCTATGGCCCCTATTTGATAAATTTTATCAAAATTAAACTTTTTTTCTTCTGGTTTTACTACTGTTAAGTATCCAATTATCTCATTTTTTCCATTATATGCAGTGGATACTATATTTTTCTCCGCCAAATTTTCGAGCATTTTTTTAGTTTCCGACGCGGGATCCTCAAAATTTTTAAAAAAATTTCCCATATGCTCACTTATTTTTAGCGATCTTATAAAATTCACCTGTGCATTTTGGAGGATGTAAATTTTTTCTTTTTCTATTATAATAGTTCTAAGATCTTCCCCAACATTATGTATTTTTTTAATATATTTTTTAGGAATTAAGACTTCTTGTTTATTTATTTTCTTTGAAATGGTTTTATCTAGGAATAATAATCTACAATTTTTTCTTATAGCAGAATTTTTTTCTATCATGATACTAAGTATTATAATTCATTTAAAAATCTTTCGGTATATTATACAAGATAAGATGCTTTTTTAGAATATATGTATTCTTAAACATGAAATTTGTGAATATTTTTCCGAAAAATTTATAAAGGGAAGAACTTAATTCAATTTGGTGATAACAATGGATGAAATAGATAAAAAGATCCTTGACATACTCAGAGAAGATGCAAAGATGCCGTATTACAAGATAGCTGAAAAAGTTGGAGTTGGTACCACTACTGTTTATTCAAGGATTCAAAAGTTAATTGAGGAAGGAATAATAGAAAAATTTTCAGCTTTAATTAATTACGAGAAGTTGGGCTATAATGCGTTTATTACTATAGGGCTTAGTGTTGATCCAGATAAAATGGAGGAGGTAGCAAAAAAGATATCGGAGTATGACGAGGTGCAGATGGTAGGGATAACAACTGGAGCCCATGACATGGTTGTAGAAGTACTCGGAGAAGACACTAAAACGATTGGAAAATTCATCAACGGAAAAATAAAAACTATTGAAGGCGTAAAACTAAACCCAGGCAGTATGGATATCTCCTTTTTTACAGAAATACACAAGCATACTCATGGTATAAAGCTGGTGAAATGAATGCCTAATAGAAACATAAAACATCTGTTTATTCCTGAAAGTATAGCCATCATCGGAGCATCTTGCGAGAAAGGAAAGATAGGGCATGAGATCCTGAAGAATGTCATAGAGTATGGTTATAAAGGTAAAATTTATCCTATAAATATTAAGGAAAAGGAAATAATGGGGCTTAAAGCTTATAAATCTGTCTTGGATGTGAGAGGAGATATAGATATGGCTGTAATTGTAGTGCCCGCAAAATTTGTACCTTCTGTACTTTTAGAATGTGGGAAGAAGGGTGTTAAGGCTGTAGCTATAATATCTTCTGGATTCTCTGAGATAGGGAATAAAAACGAAGAAGAAGTTCTTGTGAATACAGCAAAAGCTTATGGAATATCTCTACTTGGACCCAATATTTTTGGTGTGATCTACACTCCTACTCGTCTTAACGCTTCTTTTGGACCAAGAGACGTGATACCTGGGGATATAGCCTGTATCACCCAGAGTGGAGCTTTGGGTGCCGCACTTATAGGATGGACTGTTTTAGAGAATATAGGTCTTTCTGCAGTTGTGAGTGTGGGGAATAAAGCTGATGTAGATGACTCTGATCTTCTGGAGTATTTTTCCCGGGATAAGAACACGAAGGGAATAGTAGTCTATATGGAAGGTGTTAAAGAAGGGAGAAAATTTCTTCAAACTGCAGAAAGAGTTTCGAAGAAAAAACTCATTGTTATAATTAAATCTGGAAGAAGTGAGAAAGGAGCCAAAGCAGCTGCTTCGCACACAGGCAGCCTTGCAGGCAGCGATAAGGTTTTCTCTGCTGCATTTAAACAGAGTGGTATCTTAAGAGCGGATACTATGGAAAAAGCCTTTGACTGGGCAAGGATATGTTCATTGCCAGCTCCCGAAGGAGAAGGGGCCGTGATCCTTACAAATGGAGGAGGAGTTGGTGTACTGGCTACAGATGCTTGTGATAAAGAGAGAATAAAGCTTTTAGATGATCATAAATATCTTGAAGAGACATTCAGACCCTATATGCCAGTTTTCGGATCGGCTAGAAATCCTATAGACATAACGGGACAAGCAACGGTGGAAGATTATTTTAATGCCTTTAAAAAGGCAATGGAATCTGATAAAATATCTGCATTAATTGTGTTGAACTGTGAAACTGCCGCTTTTGACACTGTAGAATTTTCAGAAAAAGTTATAAAGTACTTCCATTCTTTACCGGGATGGAGTAAGAAACCTGTAGTTTTCAATTTTATAGGCGGAATTAAAAGTAAAAATGCTATGGATATTTTAAATAAAAACAAAATTCCAGCTTATCCTCAGCCTGAAAGAGCCGTAAATTCTTTGGGAGCTTTGTATAAATGGCGGAAATACACAAAAACAGAAAAAAAGCAAATAAAAAAGTTAGATATAGACAAAGAAAAAATATATTCAATAATAAACAAAGCGAGAGAAGAGGGAAGATTACAGTTACTGGAACATGAATCAAAGGATATATTAAAAGCGTGTGGACTGGATCTTCCAAAATACAAATTAGCTACAACTATAGAGGAAGCCTTAAAAGCTGCCGAGAAAATAGGATATCCTATAGTTCTCAAGATAGTATCTGAAGATATAATACATAAAAGCGACATAGGTGGTGTTAAAGTAGGGATAAAAAATGCAAAAGAGCTTAAAAATGCATACAAGGAAATAATGTACAGAGCTAAGAAGAGTTATCCGAAAGCGAACATAAGGGGAATTCTGGTAAACGAAATGGTGGAGAAAGGTGTAGAAATAATAGTAGGATGTTCTGAAGATCCTCAGTTCGGTCCTGTTATTATGTTCGGTTTAGGAGGAATATATGTCGAGGTACTGAAAGATGTCGCCTTCAGAGTGGCACCTATAGACAAAGAAGATGCTCTCGACATGATAGACGATATAAAATCTTATCCGTTACTCTACGGCGTGAGAGGGGAGAAAAGAAAGGACATAAACTCACTCGCTGAGAATATATCACTTTTATCTTATTTCAGTCATGAAATTCCAGAGATTGTTGAGATGGACGTAAATCCTCTTATAGTTTTAGAAGAGGGATGTAAGATAGTTGATGTCAGAATGACATTAAAAGAGGTATGAATATGAAAAATTTGTTAGTATCTTCAACAAAAAAGAATGCAGGAAAAACTGTTTTAGGTCTGGGGATATGTTTAAATTCAAAGAGAGATATGGGATATTTCAAACCTTTGAGCGATAAAATAGTTGTAAAAAAAGAAAGAATATACGATGAAGATTCCCAGCTTTTCAAGAATGTTCTAGGGCTAAAGGAAAAGGAAGAAGATATCTCCATATTCCATGATTATACAGGGATATTGAGAGAGATAGCAAAAGATCCGAATAAAAAAGAGGAGATAAAAAAGAAGCTAAAAGAAAGATTCGAGGCCATTAAAAAGGATAAGGATTTTGTGATCGTAGAATCTGCTCAGAATGTATCTTACGGTTTGTACGCTGGTTTATCCGCTGGACATATAGCAAAAGAGTTAGATCT
This sequence comes from Thermococci archaeon, assembly GCA_030668905.1. Lineage (GTDB taxonomy): Archaea > Methanobacteriota_B > Thermococci > Methanofastidiosales > B48-G16 > B48-G16. The sequence continues at coordinate 1,810 of DAOVEQ010000012.1, read as the reverse complement.
GAGAACGATAGTAGTTGCCGAGGGAAGCGTAGAAAATATAATCGACAAAACAGTGATGTGCAAACATTATCTAAACTCTTTCAAAATAGATCTTGACGGAGTGGTAATAAACAAAGTGAAAGATAAAAAAGGCGTCGAAAACATAGCAATTCCCGATCTTGAGAGAAGAGGAATAGATGTTCTAGGTGTTCTTCCTTACGAAAAAGTTCTTGCGGGGATAGTAGTAGAAGATGTAGTTGATATGCTTGGAGCGAACCTTCTGGCCGGAGAAAAAGGACTTACAAAAAGAATAGACAAGATTTTCATTGGAGCCATGAATATAGAGAGTGCTTTAAGTTACCTGAGAAGATACGCAAACAAAGCCATAATAACGGGAGGAGATAGGATAGATATGCAGCTTGCCGCACTGGAAACCTCCACTTCCTGCCTGATTCTTACAGGAGGAATATACCCAAGTCCTCAGGTAGTGGCAAAAGCAGACAAACTCAATGTTCCGATGATGCTAGTTTCGGCAGATACTTTTTCAGCTTCGAAGAGTTTTGAAAATATTACGGCAAAAATAGAGGTTAGAGACAAGGAGAAAATAGAGATAATAAAGAAGATAGTAAAGGAAAATGTAGATCTCTCTAAACTAGAAAGCAAATAGATCTGAATTGTTCGTTTCAAAGATTCCCAATCTTGCTCCGGCATCAAGATAGCCGTGTAGATAGTTCAAGGCTGCAAACGCAGTGACATAATCTCCCTTGTTTTTGTAGTATAAAGCGTCTTTATAGTATCTTTCAGCCATATCGAGAAAATCTTTTGCCGCTATTTCTAAGTGCGAGTTTTTCGGAACTATTATTTTGACTTTTTTTAACGATTTTTCTGCTATTTTAATATATTTTTCCAGTTTTTCATCCGTTATCTCTTTCATTTTTTCACCTTAAAATAATCTAAAAACTCTTCTTCCAGAAAATGGAGTTCTCCCGGGATTATGATGCAGTGAGGAGGATCTCCATAGCTATAAGATTTGAGTTCGTTTATCTCTCCATATATTATTCTCTGATCGTCTCTTCCGAGCCTTGAAACAACTATTACCTTTTTTATTATTTTATTTTTATCAACTGTTTCGAGTATCTCAAATGCTTCATTCGGATTCATGTACCTTTTATTTTCCGCTTTTATATCAAGAAGCAAAAGTGTGTGCAGTCCTCTTTCTTTATTGGAGATTATAGTATCATAAAAGCTTTTTGGGAAAAACTTTTCTTCAGGATAAACTATACTCACAGTTTTTCCAAATTTGTAGAGATGTAATCCTGTTTCCGAGACAGCTGAAAATATAGAAGAAGCATGAATTATTTTCACATCTATGTTTCTCTTTTTTGCTCTTAAAACTAGATCTATATGCGTTGTAGCTGCAAGAGGATCTCCACCGACTAAAAATCCTATATTTTCTTTCTCAGCTTCCTCTATAATGAAATTTTTTTCCTCCACATCTTTTCTCTCCAAGAAATTTATTTTTACTCCAAGAATCTTCTCAAGTTTCTTCTTTTCAATACCAGGAAGATTGGTATAAACCTCACAGTAAACTTTGCTGCATTTTTTCACGGCTTCAATACCAGAGTAGGGAATATCTTCTCCTTTAAGTCCCAGGCCTATTAGATAAAGCATATTTTCTCTTACTATCTTCGGTATATAAATTTTTGTTATGCGATAGGACAAAAAGATTTAAGAACCTCAGTTATTTTTACTCCGAGCACGAAGAAGAGAATAGCATTTGAGACTGTGTGAACTATTCCAAAGGGGTAAAATGTAGGGGGCATTATCCCAT
>DAOVEQ010000063.1 GCA_030668905.1 Thermococci archaeon | reverse complement strand
GATGGCGGTATTCTACGCAATATACTCTCTTTTTCCATGGATTATAAACGCTGGGATAGGCCACATAATGGCAAAACACGTGTTCAAGGGTCTGGGTGATTTTGAGTCTCTTTTATGTACTTTTGGATACTCACAGATCACAGCAATCTCTCTTACGTTGGGGCTTTTGGTATTTATTATCTATCCTGTAACAGGGCTTTTTGTACTTCTGGCAATGGGGATAGTTAAACTCATCTGGTCTATTGTACTGAGAACCTTATCTGTAAGCGAGGTATATGGATTGGATCTTGGGAGATCGTTTATATCTGTGATAATGCCTTATCTGTTACTCTTGGCATTTGGCCTGATCTCCTCTGGATTCCCATTTTTCTTCTTTAAGTGGTGCTGATGGTATCTATATCGAAGAGGGACACACTAAAAGCAATGGCAGTACTATATTCTTTGACAAACGAGACAAGGTTAAAGATAATTGAACTCCTCCTTCAGAGGTACAGGGTGGGGATGACACCTTCTGCAATATCTAAGGTACTGAATCTTAGTTTGCCAACCGTAACAAAGCATTTAGAGATATTAGAAGAGGCAGGGCTGGTGAACTACATATATACAAGAGGCGGCACCCCCTCTAAATTATATAAAATAACAGATCTTTATCTCACCGTTCAGATAGACCTCTCAAAGTTTGTAAAAGCATTCAATAGATCGGAGTTAGAAAGAATGGCTGCGAGTTACATACAGAAAAAGATGGAGACTAAATTACCCCAGAGCATTACAATAGATGACATAAAAAATACTCTAAAAAGAGATCAGGACACAGCATATGTCGTTTACGAGTACATAAATGAAAAGAAGATCGATCTCATAGTAAAACCCATATCTTCAATGATCTTTGATATCCTAGAGAAAACAAACAAAAAAAGTATAAACATAAGCGAACTGGAAGAGATAAACGCAGACGAATACTGGATAGAAGTTGCATGCAGACACATTCAGAATAAGGGTATATACACGTACAGGGATAAAGAGCTTGTGAGGGTAGAAGTGGAATGAATCACGAGTACGGAAATTATCCTCCAAAACACGTATATAAAAAAATTCAATAGAGGGGCAATGATGAAACGTTCTTTGAGTTCTGTCGGGATTTTTATCATACTTTCCATAAAACACGTATAGGAACTTCTGAGTTCCGCAGTTTCTGGAGTGAAAGGTTAGGGAAACACAATGATGAACTTGAACACTGGCTTACTGCAAAAGGAGAATGCCAAAAGATAAATGAAGTAATCTTACAAAAGATATTTATATTTCAAAAAAGATTATTGTTGGTGATACAATGGAAGTCTTGATCATGATCGGAATTCTTCTAGTGATACTTGGGATAGCAACGTTTTTCGTACCGAAATTAGAGAATCTTATAAATTTTCTAGGAAGCAGGAGTGTTAAAGCTGTGGCCGTTATTATTATAGGCATAATAATCATAGTGGCTGGTAAGATATATATAGAATTTAAATAAAGCCACACGCTTCTATGAGCATACAATACAGAAAAGAAAAAAATTGTTTTAAATCCTGAAGAAATTTAGTCAGGATTTGTGAAATGTCTTTCTAAGAATTTCTATGTAGTCTTCAGGGTGTATTTCTCTAGGATTAGAAGAATTGGAATTATTCTGGAAGGATTTTTGGGCGATTTCAGAAAATTCACTTTCTTTGATGCCAAGATCTTTAAAAGAGGGAATGTTCAGGGAGTGAGAGAGGGCTTTTATCTTTTGAATGAGTTCATAGGCTGCAGTATCATCATCTTTCTCCTCGATTCCAACAAGCCGTGCTATCTTTGCATAACGATTTTTTACAGCAGGAAGATTAAACTCCATCACAAAAGGAAGAAAAATTGAGTTTGCAACACCGTGTGGAATATCATAGAGACCACCTACAGCTTCAGCTATACAGTGAACGGCTCCAACATCACTGTTGCCGAAAGCCATTCCAGCGAGCGTGCTTCCCAGCATGATGTTTTCCCTGGCTTCTTTATTGTTTTTTATATCTTTATAGACACTCTCAAGAGACTGGAAAATAAGCTGGAGTGCTTTGCGAGCAAAAATATCTGTGATGTATGTATGCGGCTTTACTGTATACGCCTCTATAGCATGGGTAATGGCATCCATTCCTGTAGAAGCAATGAGCGGTGGCGGAAGAGAAACAAGCAGGTCGGGATCGATAAGAGCCACTGCAGGGAACATACGAGGTCCTTTTATGCTCATCTTGAACATTCGTTCAGTATGGGTGATTACAGAAACCCATGTCACCTCGCTTCCGGTACCGCAGGTAGTAGGAATTGCAAGAACGGGAATAGGAGGAGATTTATATTTTTCTTTTCCTTCATAATCTTCGATCTTACCTCCGTTCGTTGCAAGTAAAGCAACGGCTTTGGCAGCATCAATAGAGCTTCCTCCACCCAGACCGATCACGAGATCTGGCTTGATCGTGCGAACAATTTCTCCAGCTCTATTTATTGTGGCAGATTTAGGATTTTGCTCGACTTCATCGAATACACAAATGTCTTGGAACTGTGAGAGAACTTTATTTGCAATGCCCGAATTTATTATCCCACGATCGGTGACAAGAAAGGGACATGAAACTTTGAGCTCTTTCTTAACTATCTCTTTCAACTGGGATATCGTTCTAGAACCAAAAATGATCCTTGTCGGGACATGGAATCTCATCTTTTATCACCCTTTATTATAAATAGATCTTCGATGTCTTGTATATAGTGTGCTTTCGTTATTTTTAAATCTGTGTATATTGAGAGATGATTTCCGTAAGTCGGACAGTTGAACGAGAACTTCACTCTACATTTTTCAATAAGAATAGTCTACAAAAACATTTATAAAGACGGACAGATAACTCATGAAAGCAGAAAAAAGAAGGCGATACTATGTTGAGAGATAGAATATTAAGAGATGACATGTTGAGAGATACCATATCAAAAATCAAAAAAGTAATTTTAATAGTTGTTCTGATTATATCGGTTTTTTTGTATGTTTATAGGCCATTTTTTCATGGATTTTTCATGAGATGCTACACAAATCCTGCTTTTCTTCTCGCCTTTGTAGCTTTAGGAGCGGGGATCCTGATCCGGTTATTTTCTAATAGATTCAAGTGGACGATCGTTGTTGGAGCTATTTTCTTTGCTGCACTTCTTGTGGGGTCTATGTTTGTGGCAGAAGGAAAAAGAGTGGAGATATATAAAGATATAAGCTCAAATATTGTTGAAATCGATACCTTTCCTGAGTCTACATCTATACGATTAATGCCGTACCAGATAGCAAGAAATAACATGACAAATAACTTAACTCTGGAACAGTTCAGGCTCGGGGAACTTGATTTTGTTATCCTCGATGGAAAAATGTGGTGGAACGCTGCCCTCATACCTGACGGAACGTGGATACACTATAGAATGAAGCCGTATGGAGCTATGTTCATAAATGCATGCGAGACAGAGACAGAGATCATCAAAATAAAACAAGATCTTGAAGTTGCAGAGGGGATAGGGATATCTGATAACCTGTACTGGCGATTGTACAAGGATATTGATTATTGGTCAGATTACAGTGATCCGTTCTACATTCCCTACGATAACAATACAAAGATCATGACAGTGGTGTCAAAGATCGATTATAAACTGGACAGCTGGACATTTGTTCCCCTTAGAAAACCTGTTTTCGGAGGTGTTGTTCTCATAGACGGAGAGGGAAATATGAAGTATGTATCACCGGAAAAGATTAATGAAGAAACAATATTACACGGTCAACAGGTATTTCCCGAAGAAATCGCACGATTATACGGGGAAAGTTTTGCATACAAACGTGGTGTATGGAATGCATGGGTTGCCCATAAAGATCAAACAGAGTTAAATGATGTCCCGGGAGAAGGAAACTTCATGCCATACCTTATCATGGTACAGGATGAAAATGGAGAACCAATCCCCATGTGGTTCATGGCACTGGAACCTTACGGAACAACGTATGGTTTGAAGAAAGTGCTTCTTGTCGATGCAATAGAGGGTACTGTGTATTCGTGGTCAAAAGGAGAAAATGAACAAAGTGTAGGAGCTGTAAAATCCATTGAACACGCAAAAAGTAGTGATACTTTTAGGAATGTAAACTGGGCAGATTTTAGACTCATTGAACCCATACCTATATTCAAGGAAGGGACTATGTACTGGAAACTTACAATGACAAGGTATACACAAACAGGGATCACGAACATTGTACTCATTGAAGCCTCAAATCCTGAAAACGTTATTGTACTTAAAGACGGAGCAGAGTTCCAGCAGTTTTTAACGGAAGGGGCTACTGACATTGTGGAGATGAATATGGATCAGCTGTTACATGAAATAGACGCACTTCTCCAAAAGATAAAGGATCTTCCATCCGATGCAAAAAGCCCAATACTCGTAGAGCTAGAAGAGAGACTGGAGAGACTCCTCTCTTTATTGGAGGAATCTTAATTTCTTTAGTATACCCAAGCTATGTGCAAAACTCATTTCATACAATCTCTTACACATCTTCCAAAAAGGATATATATGCATAACATCTATTACTCTCATGAAGCTCTATGTATGTGAAAGTTGCGGGTATATGGTATGTGCTGAAAAGATTCCAAAAAAATGTCCCAACTGCATGTCAAGATTTCTCGAGAAAGGAGAATGTAAGAACGATTTTATTAAAGTAACATGTCCCGAGTGCGAAGAAGCATTCTATTACGATCCAAAAAAAGGGAAACCTTTTAAATGCGCTTTTTGTGATCATACGTTTGCAGAGATAGATTATTTCTGAGGTGAAAAAATGAAGATTTTAGTTGCGTCAAAAATAAGTGAAGAGGGGATAAAGAAACTGAAAGAAAAATATGAAGTTGAGATCATTTACAACCCAGAAGAATCGGAGCTCGTTGAGAAGATAAAAGATTTTGATGGATTGGTTGTAAGAAGTAAACCGAAGGTAACAAAAAAAGTTATAGAAGCTGGCAAAAACCTGAAGGTGGTAGGAAGGGCTGGAGTGGGTCTGGACAATATAGATCTTGAAGCTGCAAAAGAAAGAGGAATAAAAGTTGTAAATTCACCTGAGGCGTCATCGGAATCTGTTGCAGAGCTAGTTTTTGCCCTTGCTCTCGCTCTTGCCAGAAAGGTGGCAAAAGCTGATTCTTCGTTGAGAGAGAATAAATGGATCAAAAAAGATCTTATCGGTGTAGAACTTTCTGGAAAGACAATGGGAATAATAGGATATGGAAGAATAGGAGCTCACGTGGCAAAAATCGCTAGCGGATTTGATATGAAATCTATAGCGTACGATGTTATAAAGAATGAGGAACTTGCCAAAAAATACAGCGTCGTCTACAAGACTCTCAATGAAGTGTTGCGAGAAAGCGATATCATAACACTCCACGTGCCGTTGATACCGCAGACAAAACACATGATAGGGAAAGAACAGTTCAAAATCATGAAAAATACTGCTATTTTAGTAAATGCGTCGCGAGGGGGAACAATCGATGAAGAAGCTCTTTACGATGCTTTAAAAAATAATGAGATATATGGCGCGTGCTTAGACGTTTTCGAGAACGAGCCTCCCTTTGATAGTCCTCTCTTAAAGTTGGACAACATAGTGTTTACGCAGCATTTGGGTGCCAGTACAAAAGAAGCGCAGAGAAAAGCTGGGATAATGATAGCTGAAGAGATAATGAAAATATTATGAGAATCTAGAGTTAAGTAAACATTTCTGTTTAGATAAATATGGTGATAGGATGAGAGTAAATAAACATCTAATCTCTTATTTAAGCTTACTCTCCGTCGATTCTGGGGCAGTTCTCCTGTCTATCATCAAAGGATTTTGTTTTAACTGGATAAATCCAGGTAAAATCGTTTTAGAGGTCTTTAAAATATCTTCATTAATTTTGGACTGTCAAGAAATGATATTTTCACCGTTTACCGTTCCAAATGACCGAGAAATGGTATTTTAATTAACTACTCTTTTTACTACAAAATTTTAACAGTTTTTCAATAATTATATCACCCCTTTCTCCAATATAGCAGATTTCAAAAAGAACATATATTCTGGCTTTTAAACAACTTTCGTAAAAGAAAATGCCTTATCGAGAGTTGGGAAATATGTTTATAAATCATAATTCAAACTGTGGTTTTGAAATTGGGGATTTGGGGATATTGATAACCGAAACTGGGGAGAAAAATGTGGATTCAAAAGGCATTAAAAAAGGTGCATTCTTGTATAATATAGATAGTGTTGTATAGGGACATAATTTATGGTATTGAAATTT
>DAOVEQ010000054.1 GCA_030668905.1 Thermococci archaeon | reverse complement strand
CCTAATTTCCTTGCTCTGCAATTCCTGGCCATTACAAGAAGATCGTCAGTAGACATCCCCTTGGGATGAAGTTTCATTATCTTTGGCGACTTTGGCATAGTTTTAGACGACCTCGGAAAGACTATCTTTGTTCCGTCGGGCTCTATAAACTCTATCCTTGCGTGAGGATTTGCTATAGAAGACATCCTCAGATAGTTATAAGGAGAGTACTTCGATTTGATGTAGGTAACATCCTTAGCCTCTATAACGATCTTTGTGCCTCTCCATCCGTTATCTTTAATTTTATTTTTTTCTATTATCTTGCCTGCATTTTTCTGGAGATCCAGGTTCATTTTTACCTCCCACATCTCTTCCCCCGTAGAGGAAATTATAACTGCAGGCTGTCCTGTGGTAACCTGAGAGTACATTACAGCACCGGATACGCCTATTCCCTGTTGTCCCCGCGACTGCATATTTCTGTGAGCCTTGCTCCCCGCAAGCATCTTCCCGAAAACATCCGGGATAAACTTTAAAGGGATCCCCGTAGCGTTATCTTCCACACTTATCTCGTAATGAGAATCTCCTCTATGATCTATCTCCACCCTTATCTCAGGCAAAATACCTGCTTCTTCACATGCGTCTAAAGCGTTAGTCACCATCTCGTGGACCAAAATAGTCATAGATCTGATTTTTCCAGTGTATCCAAGCATATCCGCATTCTTTTTAAAAAACTCAGAGACACTCAAGATTTTGAACTCTTTAAAAAGATCATTTGCAGTTTTCATTTACTTTCCTTCCATATTTTTATTTTATCTGCTTTTTTTCTCTCTTTTGCAACATTTTCCAGGTAATAATAAGCTGCTGAGTGAGGTTTACCCCTCAATATAATCTCCACGGCTTTTTTTGCATCGTAAACCTCTTCAAAATCACCGATAAAAGATACAGTTTTACCATAGACAGATACATATGCCCCTGTCATGTGCTCTATATACTCCCTGGTTTTTCCATTTTTACCGATTACCCTCCCTTTTTCTCTCAATAAATCATTTTTAGTTTTTGCGTATTGATCTAAATCTAAAATTTCGAATATTTTCCCGTTTTTAAATAGTTGAAAGGCTTTTTCTGGAGAAAATCCTCTTGCCATCGCCTTAATAACATCTTTAGCCTTCCAGACAGCTAAAGGATCTTCTGTATTTTTTTCGGATATTCTTACCATTCCATCCTTTATAACTATATTCACATTGAGATTCTTTTCTATCTCTTCCTTTGTTTTTCCCTGTTTTCCAATTATTGTCCCGACTCTGTCCTGCGGAACTCTCACAAATTCCTCTTCCATGTTATCACCTGAGGATTTTTTTATAGATCTCTTCAAATTCAGGAGTCTCGATATAATCAGAGAAATATCTTATCATATTCTTAATATCTCTTTCCAAAAAGCTCAAAGCATTGGGATCTTCCAGTACCGTGCCTAGCGAAAAATCTATGAAATACATCTCTTTATTTACAAGGATATTATACTCACTGAGATCGCTGTGAACTATTCCCAGATCATACATAGTCTTGATCCTATTTATTGTCTCTTCAAAGTCTTTTTCAGGATCTTTTGGACCTACATCCTTCATTCTCGGATATGGGACTCCTTTTCTTCCCAAGAACTGCATTAAAAGTACATTATTCTCTACAGTCATTGGTTTTGGAACTTTAACTTTTTTATAAACTCTCATGAGATTTTTAAACTCTCTTTTTGCCCATGCATATGTTAATTTTCTTCTGTTGCTCGTTATTCCTTTAAACCTGGGATCGGAAAGTATATACTCCCTTATATTTCTAAAGGAGGAAGTTGCAGTTCTGAAGATCTTTATGGCTACACCTCTCTTTTTTCTCAAGCCGTAAAAAATATTGGCTTCTTTTCCCGTAGAAACTATACTTTCCACTGAATCCAGATGCCCTCTGTTCTGGAGATTGTATATAGTCATGAGCGTGGAATGATCAAACACTTCTGATTTGATTCTAAAAATTTCTGGGTCCTTCTCAAGTCTTTTTTCTTTTATGATTCCTTCTTTGTACTTCAGAGAAATCACCATTACATCCAATTTCTGTCCAGATACCCCTTTCTAACAAGCCATCCTGCCTGTGCTCTTGTGTATCTGTAGATAATATCTCCTCTTTCCTCACTGCTTAGCTCCCATGGTTCGATTAAAACAATATTTCCAACTTTTATCCAGAGCCTCCTCCTGAACTTGCCTGGAACCCTGCAGAGTCTTGTATTTCCATCTACACATCTAACTTTCATCTTTCCAAATCCCATCATCTGTTCCACTACCCCGATAACTTGGCCGCTTCTCGGCACCCTTGCTCTTGTTATTATCTCTTCATTCACGGGCAATAAATAACCTCTTTGGTTAAGCTTTCCTCTCCTTTGACTTAGGTCTAAGTCCTTTATATCCGCATTTTCTGCATCTTTTTGCTTTCCATGCATTTCTTGCATTACATCTCATGCAGATTTTTATATGAAATAATCTTTTTCCAGCTATTTCAGACCTCATTTCTCTCACCAATATATTTTTTTTGAATCTCTACTATTTCACTGCTGTTTCTGGCTTTTGAGTATTCTTCGAGCATTTCACAGTTCAGATCAATGAAAACTCTACCCCAACTAAACTTACTGAGAATATTTAAAGCTTTCTCTTTTTCATTGAGCATGTATAGTGCCCCGGCAAGAGCTTCAACTGTTGATAGTTTTGTAGGTTTTCCATAATTTACAGGATTTGCAGCGACTAAATACGGAAGTGCTCTCGAGTTTTTCCTGTACCTCAAAAAAATCTCTCTGGATCTCTCCCATGAACAGTCCAAAGCAAGTATGTCTCTTTTATCTTCAGGCGAAAACGCTTTTTCACTTAGGGGATTTAAAATCGTGCAGTTGGGTATTTTTCTTACCTGAACAGCCAATCCTAACCTTATTAACTTCAAACCTGTACATTTTTTTGGATCGCATTGTTTCATGTGATAAATAAAGAGTTTCATACAATCACCAGATATATCGTCGAAACTAAGGTCAAAAACATTAAAACATACCCTTCTTTCCTTTTTTCACAACACATCTCCAAGACAGCTCCTATCAAAAAACCGCCAAGATGCGCTGCATGTGCAATGTTTCCCACAATATCAAAGTAGATCAGGAAAACTGTAAAAGATATGTAAAATAAAGCAGACAGAAGAAAATAATTCTTGTATCTCTCTTTGTATGCCACAATGTTTCCTCCTGCGACTCCAAAAATAAAGCCAGAAAGTCCGACACATAACCTATCCGCAGAAGGATAGATAAGAATATAGACAATACCTGCAAATATTGTTGTTATAAAAAAAAGAACAATAAATTTCTTTGTTCCTATTTTTTCTTCAAGATAATACCCTAAAAAAAGAAGAGTTGCAAGATTAAAGGCCAAATGGGCTGAAGAAGAATGAAAAAAGGCATAAATTATAAAATCTTCATAATGCAGATCAGATGGATTCAGTCCTATAAGAACCCCTGTTTTTATCTGGTAAATAAAAACTAAAAATGTAACTGAAAAAAGGAGAAGTGTAAATTTTCCTTTCATTCTATCTCCTTAACATTTTATAAGAGAGTACAGGTTCTTTAGTAGCCTTTACCGTATCAAGTCTCTTTATTTCTGTATTGTGCGGCGCGGATTTTACAATTTCTGGATCCTCGTAACACTCTCTGTGTATCTTTCTCATTATATCTATAAATTTATCAAGTTCTTCCTTCGATTCTGTCTCTGTAGGCTCTATCATCAGGGCTTCTTTTACGATCAATGGAAAATAAATTGTCGGTGCATGCATGCCATAATCGAGTATTCTTTTTGATATATCCAACGCAGTAACTCCCGTATCCTTCTTTATTTTTTCGCACGATAAAACTATCTCATGCTTTCTGAGTTCGCTGTAAGGAAGCTCATAGAGATCTTTTAGTTTCTGGGCAATGTAGTTCGCATTTAAAACAGCTATCTCAGAGACCTTCTTTAACGAGTTCCCCATTGTTAAAATGTAGGCATAAGCCTTTACAATCACCCCGAAGTTCCCGTAAAATCCTTTAATTTTTCCTATAGAGTTTTTAAGATCGTGCTTTAAATAATATTTTTTCCCGTCATACTCCACTATGGGATGCGGAAGATACTCTTTCAAAAACTCTTTGACACCCACGGGTCCTGATCCTGGTCCTCCGCCTCCATGGGGAGTAGAAAATGTCTTGTGAAGATTGAAATGCACAAGATCAAATCCCATATTCCCCGGTTTTACAAATCCCATCAATGCGTTCAAATTGGCTCCATCGTAATACAACAAACCTTTTGCGTCGTGTATTATCTCTGATATCTCTTTTATATTTTCTTCAAAAATGCCGAGAGTGTTTGGGTTTGTCAGCATTAATCCTGCAGTTTTTTCATTGACAGCCTCGTGTAACGCATCTAAATCCACGCATCCTTTTTCGTTAGACGGAATCTCGACAACTCTAAAATCTGCCATTGCAGAAGAAGCGGGGTTTGTGCCGTGTGCGGAGTCAGGAACTATGATTTCATTTTTATCAAATCCTTTTGTCTTCAGATATTTTTCAATTATCTTTATTCCCGTATACTCGCCGTGCGCGCCCGCCGCAGGCTGAAGCGTTATATTATCGACACCAGCTATCTCGCACAGCGCTTTTCCGAGCTTATACATTATTTCAAGAGCGCCTTGGACAGTAGATTCATCCTGGTAAGGATGTATATCTGTGACTTTTTCCCACGATGCAATCTCTTCATTTATCTTCGGGTTGTATTTCATTGTACAGCTGCCCAGAGGATAAAAACCCGAGTCTACACCATAATTTTTTTGCGACAACTTTATAAAATGCCTGGCAATATCTATCTCGCTCACCTCTGGGAGATCCAACGTTTTTCTTTTCAATTTTTCAGGGATCTTTATCTTCGTATCTTCGATAGGATGCGGAAGAGAGTAAGCCTTTCTACCTTCTTTTGAATAATCAAAAATTAGCATTATATCGCCTCCAGAACTGAAATAAGCCTATCAATATCTTCTTTACTATGCACCTCTGTAACGCAGTAAAGGGCTGTGTCCTCAAGATCGAACCCTATCTTCTCCAGAACTACTCCCCCCTGGATATCCTTTTTTAAGAGTTTTTTATCTGTCACTCTCATATTTTTATGATATACAGTAAACTCCTTAAAATGTGGAGAATTGAACAAGGGTGCTTTGAATCCTTTTATCTCATTTATTCTTTTCATGGTGTAATTCGAATTCTTCATACAGAGTTCGGCAAGTTCTTTTAAACCTTTTTTTCCTAAAAAGGACAGATAAACAGCAGAAGCCACGGCACATAAAGCCTCGTTTGAACATATGTTGCTTGTAGCTTTTTTCCTTCTTATGTGCTGCTCTCTTGTCTGCAGAGTCATTACAAAACCTGAATCACCTTCCGAATCTCCTGTAACTCCTATGAGCCTCCCTGGCATCTTTCTTATCAAACTCATATCATTTCTTACACCAAAGATCCCAAGTAATGGACCGCCAAAACTCACAGGATATCCTACCGATTCTCCAATAGCTATATCCGCATACTCTCCCGGTGGTTTTATAATTCCTAAGGAAATGGGGTCAACGCCCGCTACTAGTAACGCATCGTTTTTATGTACTATCTCCCCGATTTCCTCCAAGTTCTGCTCAAAATAGCCTAAAAAGGTGGGATTCTCAATATAAACTCCGCAGGAATTATCTATATTCTTTTTTAAATCTCCCAAATCGATACCTTTTTCGTTATACCCTATCTCCACTATCTCCAAAATTCCTTCTGTATATGTTTTCAAAACTTCTCTCCTTTCTGGGTGTATATTTTTTGATATGATAAATTTGGACTTTTTCTTGACCCTGTAGCACATTAAAGCTGCTTCGGCTAGACTTGTAGCCCAGTCATACATTGAGGAGTTCACGACATCCATATCAAGAAGTTCAGCCATTAACGATTGATACTCGAAGAGTGCCTGTAACATTCCCTGCGATACTTCCGGCTGGTAAGGCGTATAACACGAGTAAAACTCGCTTCTTCTCACTATTTCTTTTACAACTGCAGGAATATAATGATTGTAAACTCCGGCCCCGAGAAAATTGAGCATTACTTTATTTTTATCGAGAATGTTTTTTAGCTCTCGTTTTACCTCCATCTCACTTTTCTCATCCCATAAATTCAAATCACTTCTAAGATCCTTCGGAATATCAGAAAATAACTTTTCCTTTGTAAAATTTATCTCCTTCAGCATTTCATCTTCAGAATTGTTGGGGATGTACCTCATCGAATCACCTTTTTAGATAGTTACATCGAAAGTTTATAAAATCTTTGGGTTGTGAAAGAAAAGTTTCAATCCTTATAAACACTCTTTCTATGACCGACAGTCAGTAATAAAATAAGTTTTTTATCTTCATCCAAAGAAAAGATCACTCTATAATCACCTGTCCTCAAGCTGTACATTCCTCTTAGCTCCCCAGTCAATCTTTTTGTGTTTTTATATGGATCTTCCTCTAATTCCTTGATTTTTCTAATAATACGTTCTCTTACCGATTTATCAATCTTTCTGATCTTTTTTTCGAATTGATTAGTCGTCTTGAGGGTATACATTCAATCCAGTTCCTTTACAAATTCATCAAAATCCCGTAATTTTCCAGCCTTGACGTCTTCTTGAGCTCTCTTTATCTCCTTCATAAGACTCTTATCGCTCACAATTTCTAAGGTTTCTAGTAATTCTTCAAGGAGATCTCTTGTTTCTGTTATGAGTTTAATTTCTTTTTCTGAAAGCATGATCTATATTTTACCTCCTAATTTTTATAGTTATCTCTTATATTAAAACGTTTATAATTAAGAAAAAATAAAAAAATTAGAGCTTATTTAAAACTTCATTCAATAGTTCCAACGTTTTTAAGAGTTCGTTATTCGCATATATAGTATTTTCAGTTGTATTAGCATTGTTTATATGTTCCTGCGCTTCGTCTAAGAGATTTTGTATCTCTTCAGGCACATCTTCCGGTAAAAGTTCTTCTATATCTATAAGAAGTCCATTTGCTTCTTTCAAGTGATAGTTTGCTATTATTCTGAAAGCTGGTATTGGGTTTACTGTT
>DAOVEQ010000050.1 GCA_030668905.1 Thermococci archaeon | reverse complement strand
ACACCTCATTATAACCCATAGCTTCCCCAATTTTTCCCCCCCTTTCCACTTCAAGAGAATGTACTTTTTTATACTTTTCTCTTATAAAAGCTACTTTCTCTCTTAATTTTGGCTCAGTATCTCCTAAATAGATTTTATATGGAGATTTTAAAAAATTTTCAATCTCATTTGCCAATTCTATTCCTTTATGGTTTTTATTTATCTCCCACAATTCCAAATATGCTTTTTCTCTGTCGCCATGAAATAATTGTATTTTTAGTATGTCGAGAGATTTTCGATGCTGTATATAAATGGAAATTATAGATGATGCCAATCCTAAAGCAAATCCTATGAGTAATGACTCAATATCAACCATATATATCTATTGTATCTTAACCCTCTTAAAGATTTCCTTAGAGGAGGACGCCTCCCTCATTGCTCGTTAAATATTCGCTTCAGCCCTTTTAAACGCCAAATAAAAGGGCGTTCCCGCTCAGTGTGGACGCTTCGCTTACTCGGATCCACAGATCCTCGACAGAAAATCTTTTATTTTGTTTTTATATATCTCTGATCTCCGTTCACAGAGCGTGAAGTATCCCCTGATCCAGTTAATGATGGACACCCCAATGATACTCTCGCTTCAAAAAATATATAAAGGTTGCACCCCAAAGAGTATTGGTTAAAATGGATGAGGATTACGAAAAGTTTAAAGGCATAATAACTGAAAAAGAGTTTGAAAAGATTATAAAAGAGAAAATAGAGAATGTAGGAGGGCTTTTAACAAGAGAAGGAGCAGTAGCTATCATAGCTGCTGAACATGGAATAGATCTGGGGATTAAAGAAAAAAAAGAAAGAATAAAGATCAAAGAACTTCAGGAGGGAATGAACAATATCTCAATAATTGGGAGAGTTAAAAAGATATATCCTATAAAAGAGTTTAAGAATGGAAGAGTGGGTAATATTATCATAGATGATGAAAACGGAGAGATAAGGGTTGCATTATGGAATGACAGAACAAAGATACTGGAAAAACTCAAAGTAGGAACGATTGTAGAGATAAAACACGGATATATTAAAAAAGGATTCAGAGATGCACTTGATCTCAATGTTGGAAACAGAGGGGTTGTGGAGATAAGTAACATTTCCATGGATCTTCCGGAGATTGAGGAAAATATGATGAAAATAGGGGATATAAATGAGGAGCATCGGGATATCTCTGTAGCCGGAAGGGTGAAATCTATTTTTGAGGCGAGGGAGTTTGAAAAGATAGACGGAGGAACAGGAAAAGTCGGGAGTATAATACTTGCAGACGATACGGGCGAAACAAGAGTATCCTTCTGGAATGAAAAAACAGATATACTTACCAAAATAAAGAAAAATGATATACTTCTTCTTGAGAATGTTTACACAAGGGAAGGATTCAACGGATATGAGATACAGGCAGGATGGCAGACAAATATCCGAATAAATCCCGGGGATATCGATTTACCAGAGATAAAAGAAGAGTTTGTAAAGATAGCTTACCTGAAAGAAGGAGCTGTAAATGTACAGGGAACTGTTAAAGAAGTTTTAGGTGTTAAAACATTTGAAAAGATAGACGGAGGAACAGGAAAAGTCGGGAGCATTATCCTCGTAGACGATACAGGAGAGATAAGGGCAGTAATCTGGAACGAAAAGGCAGACATCCTTGAAAATATATCAAGTGGAATAAAGATTAAAATAGAAAGTGCAAGAGCGAAAGAGGGAATGGAAGGATTGGAGATACATATAAATAGAAGTACAGAATTATCTGTAGATATATCTTACGAAAAAAAGATAAAGAATTTAGAGAAGGGAGAGATAGAGATCATCGGAAGGATTTCAAAAATAGAAGATAAGGGGTTTTTCTTAATGGATGAGAGTGGAGAAATTTTTGTTGAAACCAATGAAAAATACAATACAGGGGAGATTGCCAGGGTATCTGGCGAGTTTAGTGACAAGATCGTAGCTAAAGAAATAGAAAAACTGGAGATTCCTTTTCCAAGCCTTGAAGAATTTAGAAATCCTAAAAGAGGGAGAATAGGAGATAAAGGAATGATAATAGTTAGGGGAGTTGTAAAAAGCAAAGTAGAAGGAGAGGAATGTTGCGGAGTAGTCATAGATAACGGAATAGAGGAGATGGAGGGAATTGTTTTTGGGTCACCGGAAATAGGAGAAGAATATCTTTTTAAATGTATGGTAAATAACAGCAAATTCACATGTTATGATTTTCAAAAAATAGATATTTTAAGGGAGGCGTATATAATTTTAGATAGAGTTGGTGAAAATGGTTAAGAAAAAAGAGGAAAATATAGAAACAAAGGAAATAGAGATCGAAGAAGTCCCGGGGGTAGGTCCAAAGACAGCTGAAAAGCTAAAAGAGGCAGGATATACTACTGTGGAGTCAATAGCAGTAGCTGCACCTCAGGATCTTGCAGACATAGCCGAGATAAGTGAGGGGACATGTAACAAGGTCATAGCTGAAGCAAGAAGAATGGCTAGCATAGATAACTTTATCTCAGCTGATCAGATACTGGAAAAAAGAAAAACAATAGGGCACATAACGTCAGGAAGTAAGAATCTCGACGATCTCATAGGAGGGGGTTTTGAAACTCAAGCGGTAATGGAGGTTTTTGGAGAATTTGGATCGGGAAAATCCCAGCTAGCACACCAGTTAGCTGTTACAGTTCAGCTGCCGAAAGAGAAAGGGGGAATGGAAGCGAAGGGTATTTTTATAGATAGTGAAAATACTTTCAGACCTGAAAGAATAGTTCAGATAGCTGAGAATTATGGACTCGACCCCAAACAGACATTGGCAAATATATATTATGCGAGAGCTTACAACTCGGATCATCAGATGCTGCTTGCAGAAAAAACCGAGGATATTCTGAAGAAAGGAGATGTAAAACTCGTGATACTCGATTCACTTACATCTACATTTAGGAGCGAGTATGTTGGCAGAGGGACACTCGCAGTGAGACAGCAGAAATTAGGGAGACATCTCAGAAAGTTGCATCAGTTAGCTGATATGTACGATATCTGCATCTTTGTGACGAATCAGGTTTCAACAGCGCCCGATACATTCTTCGGTGATCCCACGAGGCCTATAGGAGGACACATTCTAGGACATTCTGCTACAATGAGGATATATCTCAGGAAATCAAAGCAGGGGAGAAGAATTGCCAGACTTGTAGATTCACCTAATCTTCCTGAGGGAGAAGCAATATTTTTGGTTACAAGTAAAGGAGTTACAAATCCGTGATATTATGGAAAAAGTTTTACTGACAGGATTTGAATCTTTTGGAAAAGAAAAAATAAATCCTTCAGGTATAGCAGCAAAAAAGATGCATGGGAGAAATATAGGAGGAAGAAAGATAATTTCCCATGTTTTACCTGTTACACATGATTGCGGAAAAATAATCCATAGAGAGATAGATGATATTGATCCTCAATATATAGTAAGTCTCGGGTTAGCATGTAAAAGGAACCAGATAACATTGGAGAGAGTAGCTATAAATATGACCCTTGAGAATAAAAAAATATTTGAAGATGGTCCCGACGCTTATTTTTCTCTTCTTCCTCTGGGAAATATCCTGGAAGAACTGCATAAAAACAATATACCGGCAAGAATCTCCAATTTTGCAGGTACATATATCTGTAATTACATAATGTACTATACTCTTCATTATCTCAGGTATAATAACCTGGATATAAAGGCTGGATTTATTCACCTCCCATATATTCCTGAGCAGGTTTTGGATAGAGATCTACCTTCCATGAGCTTGGAGACAATAGAAAAAGGGATAGAGATTGCAATAAGAGCTCTATGATAAGGGACATAACAAAAGTTTTTAAAGCAAAGAAATAAAGGATGAAAACATGGAATGGAAGATTGACTGGAAAAAAGAAGTAAAGGAGTATGCAGAGGCTATAATTGTAGCACTTGTGATTTATTTTGCTTTTAAATATATTTTGGTATTTACACTTGGTGCAAATCCTCCCTTTGCAGTAGTCGTTTCTGGAAGCATGCAACATTCCGAGGATTTTGATTTATGGTGGTCTTATAATTATAATGAGTATGAGGTATATGGGTTAGATAAAGAAAATTTCGGTAACTTTCCATCTAAAAATGGATTTTCAAGGGGAGATATAGTCGTAATTAAAAAAGAGGAAAATATAAAAATAGGGGATGTTATCGTTTTCGAAACTCCTTCTTTAAGTGTTCCAGTTGTGCATAGAGTTGTTAGGATTAAAGGGGAATCCAAAAAGTACTATCTAACAAAAGGAGACAACAATGCGTTTCCAGATACATATTACTGGGGGAAAGAAGGAACGCCAGAGGATAAAGTTATTGGAAGAGTTGTTTTGGTAATTCCAAAGATTGGATATCCTTCAATCTGGCTCAAACAACTTTTGGGGATGGCATGATAAGGTTAGCTGTAGACATGGTCATTTTAGAGAAAGATGAAATATACTTGATCAAAAGGAAAAATGATCCCTTCAAAAATTTTTGGGCACTTCCTGGAGGTTTTGTGGAATATGGTGAGAGAGTAGAGGAAGCAGCTTTAAGAGAGACAAAGGAGGAAACAGGGATGGACATAAAGATAAATAAGCTTATAGGAGTATTTTCAGATCCGAAGAGAGATCCAAGGGGACACACCGTCTCAATTGCATTTCTGGCAGAGCCCCATGGCACACCAAGATCAGGCAGCGATGCAAAAGATATAAAAAGATTCAAAATGTCTCAATTACCAAAACTAGCATTTGATCATGATAAAATAATTAAAGAGGCGATAAAGTGATCTTCTGTAAGAAGTGTGGAAACCTGATGTATCCATATGAGGAGAACGGGAAAAAAGTTATAAAATGTAGAAAATGTGGGGCAATAGAAGAAATAGATGAAAATGTTGAGAAAGAATATAAATTAGAAGAGAAGATTCCCCAATCACAAAAAACTATCTTTATAGATAAGGAATATGATACAAAACCCAAAGTGAGGGAAATATGTTCAAAATGTGGGAATAAGGAGGCTTATTATTGGTTTGTTCAGACAAGAGCAGAGGATGAACCGGCTACCAAGTTCTACAGATGTACAAAATGTGGATATACATGGAGGGAGTACGATTGACCCCTATAAGAAGAGCACCATCTAAACACAGGAAGATAGAGGATATAAATCAGGAAGATATTCGAATAAGTTTGATAGGAGCCGTAGTATCTAAAAAAGACTTTGAATTCGTTTTGGATGATGGTACAGGGCAGATAAATGTAATATGTGAAGAAGATACGGAGTTTAAAGAAGGGGATCTTGTCAGAGTTGTGGGGAGACTTTTTACGGACATCGTACAGGCAGAGATTGTAAGAAAGATAGATGATATGGATATGGAGTTGTATAACAAAGCTTATAGATTGATAAAAGAGCATTTCTAGATAATCCCCTTTTCTTTTAAAAAATCAAGAAGACATTTTCTTCCGCAGAAATAAAACCTCGATAAATGTTTGTGATCTCTCCAGAACTCAAGAACTATCCTGTTTTTTTCTTTTATGTTGAAATCTTTACCGCACTGCTTGCATTTTTTAAGCTTCTTTTCCATATCCCAAACTGAGTATATCTATATTTATAGTTTTTGTTTGGAATTTTTCTATCTTTTAAATGAAAAAATTTTTATAATACTCCCTACGATTAGAACTTATGAAAACTTTATACGTAAAGAATGCAAACGATAAGATAGGTGAAGAAATAGAACTTTTTGGATGGGTATACAGACAGAGGGTACATGGAGGCGTCGTATTTGTAATTTTAAGAGATTCAACCGGGATAGTCCAGGTAAGTATTCATAAAAATAATATTGGTCCTGATTCATTTAATAATGCTCAGAAAGTGACAATAGAGTCATCTATACGAGTAAAAGGTAAGGTAGTGGAGGATTCAAGGGCTCCAACAGGAATAGAGATAAAATGTTCAGAGTTTGAGATAATAAGTCTTGCAGAAAAGTTTCCGATACAGGAGGGTGCAGGTAAAGAGTTTTTACTTGACATCAGACATTTATCCTTACGAAGTCTGAAACTCACAGAAATAATGAAAATTAAGGAGTTAATAATGCAGGGAGCAAGAGGATATTTGCAAGAAAACGACTGGCATGAGGTATTTCCACCTATAATCACAAGTGCCGCCTGTGAAGGGGGAACAACTCTCTTTTCTATAGATTATTATGGTAGAGAGGCATATTTATCACAGAGTGCACAATTATACCTAGAAACAGCTATATTTCCGTTGGAAAGAGTGTATTCTTTGACCCCTTCATTCAGAGCTGAGAAATCGAAGACAAGAAGACATCTTTCAGAGTATCAGCATTTGGAGTTAGAGGCAGCATGGATGGATGCAGAGGATATCATGAAAGTAGAGGAGGAATTGGTGGCCAGTATGTGCAGAGAGATCTCAGAGTATAAAGGATTGGAGAGATTTGGCAGAAAAAAAGAAGAAATGATCCTTAATCTCCCCCTACAGAGGATAAAATATGATGAAGCTATTCAGATTATACAGAAAAAAGGAATAGACATAGAGTGGGGAAGTGATTTTGGGTACGAAGAAGAAAAGCTCCTGACAAGTGAGTTTGAAGAGCCTTTTTTTGTCTACGATTATCCTATAGAAGCAAAAGTATTTTATATGAAGCAAAATCCGGATGGAAAGACTTATGCATGCGCAGATCTTTTAGCACCAAAAGGATTCGGTGAGATAATCGGTGGAAGTCAGAGAGAAGATGATTTAAAAGCACTTGAAAACAGAATGGAGCTTGATGGAATAGATAAAACACCATACCAGTGGTATCTTGATCTCAGGAGATACGGGAGTGTAGTTCATTCAGGTTTTGGTCTTGGAATAGAGAGATTGCTCATGTGGATATGCAACTTGGAACATATAAGAGATGCATGTCTGTATCCAAGAACAATCTCAAGGGTAGAGCCATAAGCGATCGTGGTCTAGCGGTAGGACAGGAGCCCCCCAAGCTCCTAACCCGGGTTCGAATCCCGGCGGTCGCACCAAATCCCTTCTTTTAGAAAAAGAAGCGATTTTATTCGGAAGAAAAAGCAAATTATCTAAAATAAGGAAAGTATAGATAAAATCATATATTTGAAGTAAGAGTTTCGTAAAGTTCCAGAACGCCTTTAGATATCCCGTCCACTTCCATAGTTTCTTTCTTTGCAGAGTCTCCTACGAGATATAATCCTTTTATCGGTGTCTTTTGGTCAAAATC
>DAOVEQ010000219.1 GCA_030668905.1 Thermococci archaeon | reverse complement strand
CTCTTTTTGGATAATTATGACGAATATCAAGATAGTAGGTGCAAAGGAACATAATCTCAAGAATATAGATTTAGAGCTTCCAAGAGACAAACTTATTGTCGTTACAGGAGTTTCCGGATCTGGAAAATCCTCGTTGGCATTCGATACTATCTATGCCGAAGGACAGAGAAGGTATGTTGAGTCGCTATCCGCGTATGCACGCCAGTTTCTGGGACAGATGAACAAGCCTGACGTTGAATATATAGAAGGGCTTTCGCCTTCCATATCTATCGAACAGAAAGGGATATCCAAAAATCCAAGATCCACGGTGGGGACCGTTACGGAGATATACGATTATCTAAGGCTTCTTTTTGCAAGGATAGGGGTGCCGCACTGTCCCGTATGCGGAAAAGAGATCAGACAGCAGACATCACAGCAGATAATTGAGCATGTGATGAGTTTTAAAGGAAGAATAACTATATTTGCGCCTATAGCTCGAGGAAAAAAAGGAGAGTACAAAAAAGAGTTCGAAAATTTAAGGAAAGAAGGATTTGGAAAAGTAAGGGTAGATGGAGAAATACTCGATCTCGAAAATGAAATAATGCTCGATAAAAAAAAGAAACACACCATAGAAGTTTTAATAGACAGAATAAATTTAGAAAAATCCAAAGATAAAACGAGGATAGCCGATGCTGTTGAACTTGCTTTAATGATAGGAAAGGGTCTTGTATTAATTTCTTCTGATAAAGAATATCTATTCAGCGAAAAATTTGCATGTCCAGATTGCAATATCAGTTTTGGAGAGATAGAGCCGAGAATATTTTCTTTTAACTCTCCCTTCGGAGCATGTCAGGAATGCGGGGGGCTGGGATATAAGTTGGATGTAGATCCGAATCTAATTATTACAGACCCGGAAAAGAGCATAATGGAGGGGGCGATCATGGATCAGGTTTTGGATCCAAAAGGCTGGCGCTACCATTCTCGTAAAGCTGTAGCCGACCATTATGGTGCTGATCTTAACACCCCTCTCAAAGATATGGATCCCAAGGTTGTAAATGTTTTTTTATATGGCAGTGGGAAAGAAAAGATTCACTTTAAATCTGTAATAAGAGATAGAGATTCAGAGGCAAGTTGGACGGCCATCCAGTCGTATGAAGGCTTGGTCAATGCTATCAGGCGTTTGCATCGGCAAACGAAATCGGAGTACTCGAGAAAGTACTATGAACAGTTCATGAGCAGTCAAAAATGCTCTTTCTG
>DAOVEQ010000202.1 GCA_030668905.1 Thermococci archaeon | reverse complement strand
TCAAAAGTTTTCTTGTACTCTATTATCTTATCCCCCCCATAATCTATGGAGTTTGCAGTCAAGGCTGCTCTTAAAGCAATCTTAATATCATTTATTCTCAATTTGCGCACCATTTTCTCGGCGAACTCCGTTGATCTCTCTTTATATTTTCTGTAAGGGTCTGGGTTCTTTGTGATCTTTTTAACTATTTTTTGAATCTCAGAGCCAAAATAGGAAGGAGTCATCTCAAGAGTGAAACTTCTCAAGAATTTCATGCTTTCTATTACGGCTCTTTCTCTCAGTTCTTTATTTTCTGTAGCGAGTTCACACGTCCTCACTACCTGTTTTACTAAACACTGGCTACAATAGTAATGAGATTTCATGGTATCACGTAAATGGGAGTGGGTGTAAAGCATAATATAAATATTAGTATGCCCATCACAGCCAAGATTTTATCTTCTCCAGTAAGTTCCGTAACTTCATCCATTGCTCCAGGATGCCCCCTTGAGGATATGAGATAGCCTATAAATCCCCATAATATCCAGCCCGGCCAGATAGGATATCTCAAAAAACCCCCTAAAAATCCTATCCCTATAAGACTGAGTGCCGTTGTTTTGGAAACTAACATATGATACTTCTCTCCCAGAATTGATCTCGCTACATGACCTCCATCTAATTGCCCCATCGGAAGTAAGTTCAATGCTGTTACAAAAACTCCAACAATCCCAGCTACTACTAAAGGATGCACGATCCAGGTATATCCTTCTGGAACATTCAAAAATAGCCTTACTAACATCTCGAAAATTAATGTGGTGCCGAAACCTATACCGTACGTTCCGGGATGAGCTGCAGAGTAAGCACTGGCTCTTTCTATATACTCAGCGGCAGGAACTACGGGAGAGATCGCTATCCCTATAGAAATTACAACTATTGATGCAATAAACCCTATTAAAGGCCCGCTGAGTCCTATTTTTATAGCTGCCTTTTTAGTAGGTATAGGCGATTTTATGCTTATAACTGCGCCCATCGTTCCTATTATTGGAAAAAGAGGCATCGGTATAAAGTATGGCCATGTAGCATCTACTTTATTTTTCATCGCAGTTATTTTATGAGCTAATTCGTGACTTCCCAGGATAAAAATGAGTCCTACAGCGAAGATCATGCCAGTCAACCAAGTACCCTCGAGATACCCCATTTCTTTTAGAGGTGTTGCCCAAGATATTCCTGCATAAAAGACACTGAGAACAGTTGCCACCAAAAGAATTATTGGGAATATAACTCTCGATTTGCCTGACTTTTTGCTTTAAAAAGATGAAGATAAATTTTTCCTTCTTTTTTTCTTATAAAAGAATAGTATCCCATATTTTCGAATGTTTCTCTTATTTTAGAGAAATCAGATGTTATGTTTCCTATAAAAAGAAAGGAGTTCGATCTTATAACAAAATTTTCAAAATAAAAATGATTTTTTATTGTATTGAAAAGCCATGAGTATCTATCCTCGTCTATGTCCTCTTCAAAAACATGATAATTATGTCCGCAGGCTGGACATTTTTCTTTATGCAGATCGTATTTTGCGATTTCATAGAAGTCACAGTTTGCACATTCGTATCTTTTGTACATCATCTTTTAATTTTCCAATCCTATTTAAAAAAGTTTGTATCCCATAAAGTTTTTAAAATTCGTTATTCATTTTAGTTCATGATAATAATAGGCGCTGGAA
>DAOVEQ010000206.1 GCA_030668905.1 Thermococci archaeon | reverse complement strand
GGTAAGATGCAGATAGATTTTGTGAGGGTAAGATCATATGTTTATCCAGAACCGTCATATACAATAGGCAATGAAGAATCAGCTTCGTGATGCCATGAACAAAAAAGGTGTTTCTGTAATCCTCAGTTATGCGATCCTCTTTGCGATAGTCATTACAGCTGTAGCTCTGGCATTCAGATGGGGACAGACAGAGTTAAATGAGCTGCAAGATCTCAAAAATTTAAACTCTGCAGAAACTGTATTTTTGAACATAGATTCTTTAATAAAAGAAACTAATCGGGGAGGAGAAGGATCTTCAAGAAATTTGAGGATAAATTTTGATAAAGGAGAATTCTTTGCAAGTTCATACCATGTTTCTATATCGTCTAATGCGACCATTTTTGAAGCCGATCTCAAGACATTATCAATGTCATTGGAAGTGAAAACTAATGTTCTGGATGCTAATATGACAAGAAACGGAAATATCCTGGAATCCTATTCTAACAATATTTTTGAAATTTCGGAATCGTATTTAGATATAGTTGCAGAGACACAGAATGATAATGTTTATACGGTCGTTAACTTTATAGATATCAAAAATATTGTTTTATCTGGGAAAAAGGAAATTTATATAAAGAATGAAGGTATAGAAGATCTCAATTTCGATATAGATCCCCCTTATACGTTAGTTATGGGCAATGAAACATATACTATAAGAATAGAAAACGATTTTCTCATAGTTGAGAGAGAAGGATCAAAGATATATACAAAGTTTCTGGGAAGCGGTGCAAAAACGTATCATTTAAATATCAGAATAACAACACTCACAACAAAAATATCCTAGCTTCTGTATCTATTGTATCTATAAAGGAGCTTCACTATCTTCCTGCCCATTTCCTCTGAGATTGTTCCTTCTTCTTCTTTCTGCATTATAAAATCTTTTGTTTCTTTTATTCCAAGTTTAGAAGCTTTTGCGTATATGCTACCCTTTATATTTCCTTTTACAGAGTCAGGAAGATCCTTTAATATATGATCTAACTCCCATTTAAAGTCTTTTATCCTGTTCATGTCAAGTTTTTTTGTTTTTTTTGTTCTCATTCTAGCTTTAATTCTTTCTCTTTCCCTCATGTTATCTCCCAGCTTTTTCTATATCAATGATTTTTACTTTAAAGAGCAATGTTTTTCCTTTCAATGGAAAATTAAAATCTACTTCTACATAATCTTCAGTTATCTCAGTAACCTTACCGAAAGTAAAACACTCTTCACACTCTGGAAGCGTATTTCTGATACCTTCACCTACTTTGTAGTCCAGTTTTAATACAACAGTTTCTCCTTTTATTTCAGATACAATAGCTTTAAAAGCTCCCGTTTCAAGTTTTTCTCCTTCTTTCAATGTAAATTCTAAATTTATCTCGTCTTCCCTAATTTCTATTACCTTGTAGGAACCATAATTCGTCTGGACCACTTTATCCATGATGGGGTGATGTTTTATCTCTGCAACTCCATTTTCTATGCTTAGAATATCAACATCCCACCATCCCACAAGCTCCACAGTGTTTCCAACTTTTATTTCTCCCTTTACCATATTCTGGAGAGTCTGGTAGTTTATTTTTTCGGTCACATGTACTTTCA
>DAOVEQ010000123.1 GCA_030668905.1 Thermococci archaeon | reverse complement strand
ACAGCCTATGTTTTCTCCTCCCTCCTCCAGAACTATGTCTTTACTCTGTTTTATCTTTTCGTAGGCTTCATCAAAAATCTTCGATCTTATGAGATCACTTTCAAAAACGAGAACATCATAACTTATGTTCAGCTCGGAAAGGGTTTCCAGCTGCGCCTTTAAACACCTTTCCACAAACTCTCTCGAGATACCAGATTCTTCCATTTCCTTATTTAAAGCTCTTATCTCCTTTTCTATTTTATAATCTTTAATTTTTTCTGCTTCGACATATATCTCTCCAAGAAGATGATCGAATTTCTTATTCTCGTCGAATTTTAAGTTTTTGTACCCCCACAGCGTTTCTGCCACCTGAATGCCGAGATCGTCTATATAATTTTGAATCTCTGTATTGTATTTAAGGAATTTGAAGATCCTTGCCAGAGTATCCCCCAGAATAGCGTTTCTAAGATGTCCCATGTGAAGAGGTTTATTTGGGTTTGTGGAGGTATGTTCTACTATAACTTTTTCTTTCTTTTCCTCTATTTTCCATTCTTCATTCAGTATATTTTTTAGAAGATCGTGTCCAAGGGTATCATAATCTATAAAAAAATTTATATAAGGACCTACATTCCTTATTTCTTTTATATATTTCATTTTTTTTGTTTTTAAATTGGATATTATCTCCTCAGCTGCCTCTTTCGGATTTTTTTTCATTTTTTTTGCCATGGCAAAAGCTACTGTACTCGAAAAATCGCCTAACTTTGAGTCTGGCGTATCTGAAAATACTATCTCTATATCTCCAACTATTGACCTTAGAAGTTCTTCAGCTTCTTTATACATTTTTTCACCTCATGCTGAATCTAAGAATGGCTGCAATCCCTCCAAACGCTTTAAAGAGTTGGTTTCCTTCTTCAGTGTCCACCGAGATCAGATGCACCTTTGCTCCGGTACTTTCTGCTTTCTCTGAAAGCTCCTCTACCAGCTCTATTTTCTCCTTTATCTCAAGCTGCAAATTTCCGCACTTTGGGCACTGCTTCTCAGGAATTTCTGTTTCCAGTTTTTGAAGATCTTGTTCTGTTTTTGTCAGTATATTTTCGTATCCGCAGTTACACACTATTTTGACTCTCCACAGATCGAGCGCTTCTGAGATAAGAAGGTCGTCTACAGCTCCAATCTCTAAAGCGTTTTTGATCTCCTTTTCACCGTAAGCTACCAGTCCATTTTCCTTTATCAGCTCCTGGAAAAACCGCTTCATTATCTTCTTTTCTCTCATTACCTCTAACTCCTGGAGGGAGTCTGAAGCTTTGTCAACTAACTCTCTCAATCCATACTCTTCTGTATAAACAGTGTCGAATGTATCCCCTATCTTTTCCTTGAGCCTGTAATCAAGATAATCTCCTTCAACGAACTTATTTTTTGTCAGTCCTGGACCTCCAACTATGATCCCCTTTAAGACAGGAAGCATATCGAGAAAAAAGTTGTTAACATGCTGCCCTATCCTCACCCTGAACTCGTGATCAGCTATGTCCCTCAGTCTTGAAAATCGTACGGAGGACTGCCCACCAGCTCTGGCCTTTCCTGGAACTCCTGAAGTCATGTGATCCAATAATTCTATCCTTTTTCCTTTTAACAGTCCTATGGTAGCCTCGTTTCTTTCCAGAATCAACAGGGCATAAATATCCTTCTCCTCTACCATCTCTTTGAGAGGAGTTAAAACAAACTCCTGATCGCATCTGTATAATCTGATAGACATAGGCTCAGGAGTTTCCAATGAGAAAAGTTTATAATCTGGGTTTCCTTCCTGCGGGGATATATTTCCACAGAGGATTATCAATCCGTTCTTCGGAGTATGTTTATATAATTTTAAATGCTGTGTTATCTTCTCAAGAGCGGAAAGAACGTTTTTTCTTGTCGTTTTTGATTTTATGTTAGAAGCTGTGCCAGCCTCGTCTCTCAGCTGTTGAGTAACCTTTGGCAGAGGATATCCCGAAGGGATATAGAGTGAAACAAGCTCCGTATTTCTACCTCTGTATTTTGAGAGCTTATTTATTATTTTTTTAAGTTTATGCTTTGTTATGTCTTTCTCCATTGACAAGAACTCTATGATAAAATTTATAAGGCTTTTCATGAAAAGATATCATGAAACCAAAAATAGGGATAACATGCAGTCATTCTTTTCAGGATATATTTCCGATAAAGGGAGTAGAGTTTTACTATCTCCCTGTGTATTATGTCCGTGCATTAAAGAAAGTAGATGCAGTTTCTTTTATTTTGCCATCCGAAGATGAAACTGTGATAGATAATATTGATGGTCTTCTAGTTTCTGGAGGGGGAGACATAAATCCTAATTGTTATGACGAAGAAATAAAAGAAAAACTCGTGAAGGTCTGTCCTGAAAGAGACTTATTTGAAATAAAGATGATAAAGGAAGCGTATAAAAGAGATATTCCCGTTCTGGGTATATGTAGAGGGATACAGGCAATAAATGTCGCATTTTCTGGAAATTTATACCAGAGTATTCCCACAGATATAAAACACATGCAATCCCCGCCTGTATATATGCCAACTCACTGGATAGAATGCAAGAAATGGATTGAAAATATTCTGGGAGTAAGAATAAGAGTAAACAGTTTTCATCACCAGTGCATAAAAGACCTGGCTGAAGGATTCGAGATCAATGCTAAAGCGTCGGATGGAGTTATAGAGGGGATACAGCACAGATCGAAGCTTATATACGGTGTGCAATTTCATCCTGAATGGATGTATGAGAAATATCCCGTGTTCCTTAAAATATTTGAAGAGTTTGTGAAAATAGCAAAAACGCCTTAGACAAAGATATTTATACACATCATGAAAATAGAAAATATGGAAACGTTCATAGTTGAAAAAGATAATCCTGAATTAAAAAACTCTATACTGATAGAGGGTCTTCCCGGTGTAGGGTTAGTTGGTAAAATAGCCGTAGATTATATGATCTCTGAGCTGAAAGCTAAGAAGCTTGCTGATCTTTATTCACCATATATGCCGCATCAAGCATTGATAAAAAGAAAATCGGAGGTAGAACTTATAAAAAATGAGTTTTATTATTATAGAGGAAAAAAAGACATAATATTCCTTGCTGGTGAGGCTCAAGCTGTAGATATTTTCGGGCATTATGAGATCACGTCCAAAATCCTGGATTATATAGAAAAATATGATGTGCAAGATATATTTACGTTAGGAGGTTTTGCTACCAAAGAAGGAGGAAAGAGAATCTTTGGCGCTGTAACAGATCCTAAAATAGTAAAAAAATACGAAAAACTAAATATCACATTTATGAAGGAGGGGAGCATAGTTGGAGCTGCCGGGCTTCTTCTTGGAATGGGAAGACTGAAAGGTTTAAAAGGAGTATGTCTCCTCGGTGAATGTCCTGGATACCTTGTAGCACCCAAGGCTGCAAAAGCTATTCTAGAAGTAATCACTAAAATTCTCGGCATCAAAATGAACTTCGAAAAACTTGATGAGAGAGTTAAGAAAACAGAGGAGTTTTTAGAAAACATAAAACTGCTCGAAACTACAGAGGATAAAAATATAAAAGAGGATTATATAGGGTAATTATATGATGGTGGGGATACCCTACGGCTTAAAAGATGTTAATATAAATTTTAGAGATATTGACGTTGTACTACCTAAAAAAAGTAGTTCTGATGAAAAAAAGATTATTAAAAAATGTACAGACGATCTGAAGGAATTTCTTTACGAAAATGTGATCTATATAGTAAATGACAATCAGAGACCTACAAAGACTAAAAAAATTCTGGATAATATAGAAATAAGATCAGGAGATAGAATTATAGTGGCCACAGGTTCTCACAAAAATCCGGGCAATGAATGGCTCGAAGAAACATT
>DAOVEQ010000114.1 GCA_030668905.1 Thermococci archaeon | reverse complement strand
GGATACTCTTTTTTACATCCCTTACAGATTTTTTTCCATTTATAAACTTCTTTAATACCTTCTGTTGCGATGCTGCTGAACTTTATCCCTAAGGACTTGGCAACATTTTGGATATCGTAATCTTCTGTGAGAATTACACCGTCAAAATCCAGAGCCAGTGCCAGAAGTTTTTTATCTGTCACCGATAGATCGTCTCCACTCTCTTTAACGAACTCTTCTATTTTTTCCGTGCTTTTTTTGGAAGGAGAGCATGTTTTTAACATTTTTGCATGATAAACACTTTTCTTCAGCTCATGGAGAACTTCTTCTACCGTAATATAATCATCAAGATTGTCCGGAATAAATCCAGAAAGAATAACTGATGTATCAACAATATACATTCTATATCCTCACAAATTTAGCTTTATTTTCCGATTTTCTGATAAGTATCTCTTCATTTAATTTTAGAACTCCAAAATTTACACCATCTAGAACTAAATACGAATCTCTGCCCAGATTTTTTATCTTTACCTCAAAATTGTCGGGGATAACAGTGGGAAGATTTTTTAAGTTTAGTGATGCAAGAGGCGTTATCACCGTAGCTTTCGTTTTTATGTGAACTATAGGGCCTCCCGCAGAAAGTGAGTACGCTGTCGAGCCTGTAGGCGTAGCAACTATAACGCCGTCACCAAAAATTGTTTCTTCTTTGTTGTCGTACCGCAATAAGAAATTGGCAACTTTTGTAGGCTCTTTTGCTCTCATAAT
Organism: Thermococci archaeon; assembly: GCA_030668905.1. Classification (GTDB taxonomy): domain Archaea; phylum Methanobacteriota_B; class Thermococci; order Methanofastidiosales; family B48-G16; genus B48-G16. The sequence goes on along the minus strand of DAOVEQ010000114.1, from coordinate 3,301 downwards.
GACCTCATTCAAAACTTCTCCCAAGATCTTTCCATCTTTTATAACGACTAACTTTGATCTTTCTTCAATCCTATGTTTTTCTAATATCTCTGGAATTTTCTTGTAATCTTCTGGATTGATCTCTGTAAGGTACCCGTGAGTTCCCATATTAACAGGTAAGATTGGAGTATCCTTATATTCTTCAGCTGTTCGTAAAATAGTCCCGTCTCCTCCGACTACAACTATAAAGTTCACGTCTTTTATGGCCTTCATTTTAAAATATTCTTTCATAGATTCATCTATAAAAATCTCATAATTATCCAGAAGCTCAATGATCTTTTTTGTCAGCTCCAGAGCCTCTTTTTTGTCAGTTCTTGAAACTATTCCTATTTTCATCAATACCCCTTGTTTTTAATAATATTTATAATTTTTGTCTGGACTTCATTAGAACAAGATGCCGCAAAAGAAAAATTTTTTGCATCTATAGTTACATCATTTCCATTGAGATCTGTGAAAACACCTCCCGCCTTTTCGATTATGTATTTTGCAGCTGCAACATCAATAACTCTTCCTCTGTTTCTCACATCTATAAAAGCTTTACTTCTTCCACACGCGACAAAACACAGCTCTAAAGCCTGAGATCCGAAGTTTCTTATTTTTTTTGATATATCCCGAAAAGGTTTTACATCTGAGAAAGTATACAGTGAAATAATCTCGCTGTCGTGCGTTCTTATCTTCTTATTATTTAAATAAGAATGTTTATCCGCCTTGAAGATATCTCCGTTGGTTAAGTTTTTTACAAATGCAAACTCTGTTTTTTCCTTATAAAAAGCCAAAGATACGGAAAAAAATGGTATTCCGTAGCAGGCATTGTTTGTTCCGTCTATGGGATCAGCTATTATCTTGAACCTCTCCCCTCTTTTGTATCTTCCGATCTCCTCACTTATAAGTTCGCATGGTAGATCATTATCATCTATATAATCTATTATGCATTTTTCGGCTATATAGTCCATATATTTTGTGGGCGTGCCGTCGGCTCCCATTTTAACTATTTTTCTACCCTTTTCTGTATTAACCAAAGATCTTATACTATTTTCTATATTTTCTCCAATCTCATAAGCAATTTTTTCAAATTTCATTTTCACACCAGAATACACGCGGAGATAACTGTAGAAAACTGTTTTTTAGCTTTATACTCTATAGAAGTAAAATATACTTCCTCTTTTTTAAGGTCCCTCTGTTTACGCATATTTTCAGCCATCTTTGAAACCATCTCTCTGGCATATTTCTCTGTACATGCTCCGCTGTACTCAGTTATTAGTCCTATATCGTTCGTTTTTAAAAGACATACTGCTGAAGCTATATTTTCCTCTAGTTTTGTAGTATATCTGGCTAAAATACAATGCAGTACAGTACCCCTTTCCAGAGTTTTTAAAAAATTTAAATCTGCAAAAGAAAACTCTTTGGGAGCGATACTCGATACCTTAACAAGATTAAAATCATTTATTCCCGCATTCATTAAAGCATTGTCAAAGGAATTTAACTCTGTATCTGAAACTCCAAACCCTGATGTTAAAACTATCTTTTTAGGTAAATACATAACTCCATTTAGATTTGTATACAATAAAAAGTTATGGAATAACGATTTTTATGATTATATAAACTAGAATACCAAGCCCCAAAAAAGCAACAAAGAGGATGAGAACATACTTGAAAAAGTATAGATAGTCAGAAATATACTTTACAACATTTTTTTTATAGAAATAATACAGCATAGATAGTAGAGATAAAAATAATAAAAAAATCCCATAAAGAGAGCAAAAAAAGGCAAAATATTCCATTGAACATGTTGTTCGTTGAATTTACAGTACCATACATCACACTGTTTGGGGTTGTTTATAGAGATAACTCTATAGAGAATTTTGATTAACTAGCATTTTTTACTTAATGTGAATAGCTGTGCCGATATTCACAGCTGATACGTGTCTCCCTTCTAATTTTACCCACTTTCTACCCTTTTTCATATCCCTTCTCCCACTATTTTCCTTGTTGTTTAGATAGCTACCGCTACCCCTTGTTTTTGTAGTGTCAGAAGCTGATAGAGATTAAAACTAAGGCAGGCAAAGACCATTTTCACATGAACTCTCTTAACGGTAGTTACAAAGACATGTCCATCTTTAAAGACGTTTTTTATCACAGCATAATGTCGTTCACCGGGTGCACGCTTTTTCTTGATGCGCCTGTTACGGAATTTGTTTTTTATATCAAGAGGATGATCTCTCACGCCACGCTGCATGGTAGCATCGTATCCTCTGGACTTAGTTCCAAAGTAGCCCTTATCACGGTAGACTATTTCTCCTTTCCGGGAAAGATCTACCTGGCTATCGTGAACAGAAGCGGTGGTAGTCTCGATAGTTCGTATTAAGCCGTAGTTGCGATCTACTTTGGAGTGAAGCTTGTATCCGAAGTACGATTTATTATTCTTCTTTGTCCATGTTCCGTCCTTGCATCTCCTTGTCCTTGCGTTTTTTCCTCGTGGTTTATCAGCCAGTGCATGTCCAGGATCCGTAGTGATGAAGGTAGCGTCCTGGATAACACCTTTCTTCACAGTGAGACCTTTTGCATTCAATTGGCGCTGTAGTTCCTTCCATATCTCTTTATCTTTCCCTGTTTCTGATAGTCGCTCCCTGAAATACCAGACTGTAGAGTAGTCTGGTATGGAACGTGGAAATCCAAGGAATTTCAGAAAGGAAATACGATCGGATGCTCGTTTTTCTAACTCCTGATCTGTAAGACCATACCATGACTGAAGGATCAGGAGCTTTATCATTACCACTTCATCGATGTTTGGTCTTCCACCTTTCTCGCTTTTGTTATCGTATAGTCCTTTAACTATTGGTCGGAACGCTTCCCAGTCAATAAGAGAATCAATCTCTGATAGTTTATCTCCAAGCTTCTTTACACGTTCATAACGTTTTTGTAATGCGATATCAAGTAATGATTTCATAAGAAAAGTATCTCACAGACCTATATAAATTTAACCCGTGAGTTTTTCAAAATTCTCTAATATGAACTATGATAATGTCTATATTCAACTGGGGAAATTAGTACATGAAAAGAGTTTCCCACAAGAGAAGAAGAATATCTCAATTGATAATGTAGTATCCTTTGATTTTATTAAGAATGTATTTAGTTGTGGGTCTGCTAAATATCCTTTTCCTACAGTCCATCTTGCTAGAGCATTTATTGCAGCTGTTATTTTGGGAGTTTTTTTATCTTTATAGTAACCTAGTTGTTGAGTCCAGTTTGCGTTCATGTATTC
>DAOVEQ010000135.1 GCA_030668905.1 Thermococci archaeon | reverse complement strand
CTTTATCATTTTTAGTTCATCATCTCTCTTTTCAATTACAATTCCTTCTTTAATTCTATCTCCAAGGATATCTTCGAGAGCTTTTGCTATGGGAAAAGAAGCCTTTCCTGCACCTATAACATATATGTTCTCCTTCTTAGAGAGATCGAACTCTAGGCGGTCCACTTTTAACATTTCTCCATCAAGTCTAACGAGTCGTTTCGTAGCTTCATACGTGTCTATAGCTTTTAGCATGTGTTCAATAATATCCAGTGCAACTTTTCTACCTTCTATATTGCCATGTGAAACCAACTGTTTCTTGTTCTTGATTATCGAAATATTGGATTCATTCCCATTCTGCAAGTGATCACCTATAACCAGTATGAATGAAGCTATCTTTAAAAAATTAACTTTAAAAAAGAAAAAGATAGAAATATATCCAAAGAAAAAAACACCACCATGGGGCAATGGTGGCGCGACAAAAAACTAAAAGGTTATGAATTTAATATTTTTTTACCTTTCTTTCCATCTCAAGGAGTTTTCCTTTTGCATATTCTATTTCTGGTCCTATCATAATTATCACCTAATACTATATTGAAAACTCCTATTTATAAGCTTTTTTGCACAAATAAGCTTATTATTTCTCTTATTTTTTAAAATCTTCTCACTTTTGCGAAAATGAGAAAACGGTTCTCCAAAAGAAAAAAATGATTATCAAAAAAGGGAGAGATTAGAAAGAAAAAAAATGGAAAATGCGATCATATATATGCTATCTACACCACTTTACCAGAAGATAGCAAAAAGGCGTATCAAATGCCGCTATTAGAACTTTTATGAGATACTGACTTCCTATCATTGTTAATATAGGAACATTGCCATAGAAAGCAAGGACAATAAATATAGAAGTATCCAAAAGCTGGGATACCATTGTTGAAGCGTTGTTTCTTATCCACAGATATCTGCCTTTAGTTCTGTCTCTCCAGAAGTGAAAAGCCCAGACATCATGGTGCTGCGAGATTAAATAAGCTGTCATAGATGCTAAAATTATCCTTGTTGATCCTCCCAGAATATTTACAAAAGAGGATTGATCGTAAAAGGAAGCGGGTCGTAATATGATGGAGAATCTTATCAGAACCAATGCTAGAATATTGCATAAAAATCCTATTCTCACAAGAGTATTGGCTTCTTTTTTACCCCAGATCTCACTGTAAACATCTGTAAAAAGAAATGTAACTGCATAAGCCAGAACAGCTGCGGGAAATACGAGTTTCCCATAGCTGACTATCTTAACAGCTGTTATATTTGATATTATCAATGACGTCACAAAAAACATCTCAAATATCTTTTTTTTATTTTCCAGATTCATCTTCTCACCCCCAGCATTAATACAGCGCCTATTAAAGCTGTGATAGGTAGGATCAATAGAGCATATTCCAAGGTAAATATTTTCGCTGTGTAGCCTACCAGTATGGATGAAGAACCGCCCATCATGGCTGCCACACTGAAGAATACGCCCAGCCCTCTGCTGTGCATATCCTCTGGGGTTACCTCAGCTATGTATGCAAATATTGCCGGCCACACGATCGACATGAATAAACCTGTAAGTGCTCCAAATATGTATATCAGATAAGAGTTTTCTGTTCTCAAAAGTGGTATGAGAAATATAACTGTAAGGATCAGCGAAGAGGAAACTATTTTTCTATAAGAGATCTTATCAGATAACACACCGCCTATGTACTGTCCAAATATGCCAACTCCTAGAAATACGGAGAGCAGAGAGCCATAAAAACTGGAATCGTATCCTACTCTATCCAGGTGCACCGGAAAAAACGTGGTAAATCCTCGATTGCACATAGAGGTTGTACCAAGTACGATCATTACAAGAATGACTGTTCCAGAGAATATTAAAGAAAGTTTATTTTTTGATTTTTTAAAAGATATATCTTTAACAGAAAGGTAATACAGTAACGCCACCAAGATACATATAACGGGGGTAACTTTTAAGACAAATCTCCAGCCATAGAGATGGGCAAGAAATCCGCTGTATGCCGGAAATATCAAAAGCCCTACGGCACCTCCAACGCCGTGAATACCTATAGCTTTTCCTCTTCCTATCTTAAAATGCGTTGTTATTACCGAAACGCCTACGGGATGATAAAAAGAAAGCCCTACACCTGCAAAAAATGTAAAAACTAAGATATGAGAAAAAGAATTGGCTAAGGAAATTAAATAAAAAGATAGAGATATCAGAAGAAAACCAAAAACTACCATATCTTTCTTTTTTTTAAGATAATCTGAGACATATCCCATCAAGAACTGAAAAAGCCCCAGGGCGATTATCAAGACCCCTCCTAAAATTCCTATCTGGACATTGGAAAAAGAGAACTCCTTTGCCATCAATGGAATTAAAGGATACATTACTACTTCACACCCATCGTCTACCAGATGAGCTAAAAAAGTTGTATAGAGGATCTTATCTCTCATTCCTTCACCTTGGAACAAACTCAGCTTTTATCTTTTTTAGAAGTTCTGGATTTTCTATTATATCCAAAGCGGTAAGAACCATGGCTTTTGCACCGATCATAATAGCTTCATTGCCCTTTTCGGAGATCGCAGCTTGAGCAAACTCTTTGGAATGGGATCTCAGTTCTTTATCACTTATTCTTATGAAAGGATGAATACTTGGAACAACACAGCTAACATTTCCTATGTCACTCGATCCTAATCCACCGAACTCCTTTGGTTTATCTACCGTGATGCCAAGGGATTTAATATTCTTCTCGAAAATTTCTGCAAGAGTATTATTGGGATAAAAAGCCTTGTATCCCTTTCCCATTTCTATTTTTAACTCTGTTCCCGTTGCTTTGCTTGCGCCCATAGCGCAGTTCTTAACTTTTTCAAGAACTTTCTCGAGATACTCATTGTCTACAGCCCTCACAAAAAAATATGCTTCTGCGTAGTCAGGTACTATATTCGGGGCAGCCCCTCCACCGGTAATGATACCATGAATTCTTACATCCTCTCTCAAATGCTGCCTCAGTGCGTTTATATTGCTGTATGTTAAAATTACTCCATCGAGAGCATTTATTCCCTCTTCGGGAGAAGCTGCAGCATGAGAAGGCTTTCCATAGAACTTAAATCTTAACTCTCTTATTGCCAGAAACCTCTCTTTTATGAGAGTTCTATCTGAGGGATGTATCATTATTACAACATCTATATTCCTGAAGATTCCTTCTTCCGAGAATTTTACCTTTGCTCCCTCTGCTTCCTCTCCCGGGCACCCTATAACGTAAACAGTAACATCCAGATCATTTTTTTCTATCAATCTTTTTAAAGCAATTCCCGCCCCCATACCTGTAGAAGCTATTATATTATGACCGCAGCCGTGTCCTATCTCCGGGAGAGCATCATACTCCGCCAAAAATGCAATTTTTACCTTTCCCTTTCCATATTTGGCTGTAAAAGCTGTCTCATATCCGCAGATATCCCTTTCTACTTCAAATCCTTCTTTTTTAAGAGTTTCTATCAGTAATTTTGATGCTTTATACTCCTTATAAGCTGTTTCAGGATTTTCAAAGATTTCT
>DAOVEQ010000033.1 GCA_030668905.1 Thermococci archaeon | reverse complement strand
TTAATCCCAGTACTTTCCTCTTCTTATTCACATTTTTTAAAGTAGTATATTTAAAAAATATTTACCCTTCAGCTTATCTATTCCCCAATATGGATATGATCAAAATATTTAAATAGTTATACTTCTTATTAATAAGAAAGGGATAGAGAGATGATGATATGAGTGTTAATTTAAAAAGAAATGTGGAGATCTTTATAACGCTTTCATTTCTTCTAACTTTTATGTTTAGCCCATTGTGCTCAAAAAATTGTGATGAATGGCCAATGCTCTATAAAGATCCGCAACATACAAATTACTCAGGTTGCAAGATGCCTGATCTAATAGATGTATTGTGGAGTTACGAAATAAAAGATATGACTACTTCTTCCCCTGCTATTGCAAATGGCAAACTTTATATCGGCTCTGGGAGGAATGATCGTCGTCTTTACTGCTTGGATGCAGAGACGGGAAAAAAGTTATGGGAGTATAAAACTGGTGGTGAAGTAAGGTCCTCCCCTGCGGTTGTTAACAATAAGATCTATGTCAGTTCCTGCGGAGAAGATAATAAGATCTATTGTTTTGGCTACTTAGGAAAGACAAATATAAAATTTTTAGTTGTGATTCTCATATCACTTATTATTTCTTTCCTAACTGCATTGTTTTTATGGAAAAAAAGAAAGGAAATTGGGGTACAGAATATAAAGTTGAACCATAAGTTAATGATTTTAATAGGAATTTTTAGTGTAATATTTGCTTTATCTTCTTATTTTCTGGGTATGATTGCGTCTATTATCTTTTATAGCGGCCTTATTATCATTTCTTCTTTAGCAGTTCTTCTCTTCTTGATAGAGGAATTCTGGCAGAGTATAGTTTCCTTATTTTTTAGTTTTTTTGTTCCTTTATCCGTTAGTTCCTTTATTATCTATTATCCTACAAACGAAGCTGAAAGTCTCGCCATTGCCTCTTCTATTTTTATACCTTCTGTGATGTATCTTTTATTGGTTCTTCTCTCTGCAATTTCTTTGCTGCTGAGTAATCGAGGAAAAAGTAGAGTGAGACTCGCGATATCTCCATTTTTGTTCTTCTTTGTTCTATTCTTAATCACCATTTATATGTTCAATGAGAATCCTTCTAATGCGGGCATGGTATTTGTCCCGTTCATGGTGATAGTTTCCGCTACTGTGTATCTTGCGTATGATAAAGTTTTGCAGTGGAAAAAAGAAGAAGTTATCAAATAAAAAAATACTTCATTTTTGATTCTCTTTTATGCTGTTCCTCTTTATCAGTTTCCAGTAACCTACAGAGACAAAAAGTGTCTGGAGTAGTGCAATAGCGGCAACTAGAAAGTAGTACTTGTAAGCTGTGTAGGGGAACTCCCACTCCTCAAATCTCTCCAATTCCAATTTATCATTTTCAGGAACTAAAATAGCACCTCCATTTTCAGCTAATTTATCTAAGTTTTTAAGAATCTCGATATCGTACAGTATTCTCTCTGGTCTCTCAGCTTCGTAATTTTCTTTCAGCATTTTCATCTTTTTTTCATAAAACTCTGTTAATCGTTTTTCATTCGTTGCACCGTTTAGTTTTTCAGGAATATCATCAAAATCTTTCTTTACCTCTTCATACTGTGGGATCTGATCCATGAGCCAAGATGCATAATCCTCCCAGAGTTTTTCTGTGTTTTTATAGGACTCTATATCTACAGACTCGTGGAACTCAGTGCGGTACTCGCAGAGCTGTTTTCTATATGACTCCTTCCATGCCCATACATTAAGAATAGACCTGACCTGATTATTGTACCAGGTTTCTTTAAGGTAGAGTTTGAAACTTTGAAAGGGAATCCAAGAAAATATACTCGGATAGTGCGTATAATGATCGAAGAAATGCTTCCATATATACTCTTCATCTACTCTGAGAGTATTGAAGAGCTCATCGGGTGGAAGTTCCCACGGGTTTTTTGGGGTATGTATTTTCTCATATGTTTTGCATTTTTGTGATGTTATTTCCGCATCTTTTTGAAAAGTATTGTTTGTACTCCAGTTCTCAAAGAGAGAGGTGGTATAGAAGAAAAATAAGAACAATAAAAGAAAAAAAGAGAGTTTTTTAGTGGTTCGCTTCTCCATTGTGTCACCTTATTCCCACATAAAATACAAGTGGGACAGTTACTACCCCATCGAAATTGTTTCCATGGTCATTAAACGTAGAGTTAGCCCACATTTTGGTATCGTATCTAGTGGTAGGCCAGGTAGTCCATGGTGGTACACCATAAGATACCCGGTGAAGCTGTATGTAGTTATTATTGTTTGCAGTTGCATTCCACGGTGGAGTAGGAAGGATATTACATCCCCAAATAACACACATTTCGACTTCAATATCCATGCAGATAAGTGAGCAATTAGCTATTGCTGTTATATCAAAATCCATAGCAGCAACTCCGAGTAGTTTGCCCCAGTACGCATGTACAGAAGTGAGAAATGTGTATCCTTGATAATATTTGGTCGTGTAAGGATGACACTCATTCGTCCATTCATAAAGTGTTCGTACCGAATACCCCTCTTTTTCTTCCTTCTTTAGAGTATTTATGTCTTTATCACCATATAGTCTTGCCAATCCCAAGTTTTTATAGGTTAAAGCTTTCTCTACATCCTGCCCATTTTTTATTAATTTCTCAGCTTCTTCGATCAAAAGTATCCAATCTTCATTCTTTTTTGCCGTTTCGATTTTTTGTATATTTTTATCGGAGGAAATACTATCTTCTTTTTGTGTGTAAGACTCTCCACATACTGTGATATATCTTTCTCCTGCATCTTTGAAAAATTCATATAGGCTTTCTAGAGTTTTTCCTTTTTCTTTAAACTTTATACCATACAGTTCAGCTAACTTCTCTAAGTTCTCTGTGTCTATCTTATTAAAAACTGTTTTTGTATCGAAGTTCTCTGGATTGAGCATCCCACTAACTAAAATTCTTTTTATAATTCCTCGTATCATTGCACATGTCTCTACTCTACTTTTCTGCAATTCTGTAAGATTTTCAAAATCTGCCTGAGTTTTTAGTTCAATTTCTTCATCCAATTTCCAGTTGAATTTACCTATCAACGAACTCAGCAGTATCCATCTTCTTTCTACTTCTGTGATTTTGTAAGATCCTTTTTCTGGGATTCTTTTGTCGTCGAGTTCAAAATAGTATTCATGGTTTCCATCGTTGAACGAAGTTCTGCAGATGTATCTTCCACTTTCCTCGAACATCTCATGTTTTTCTCCATCCAATATCAAAAATGCTTTCTCAGCATTCGATTCAATGCTGAATTCAAGCACATAGTACTTTGAGTTTTGTATGGAAGGGTTTCTTGCATAAATTTTCTGTTTTTCTGCTACAGTGTTAGCTATTGTAGTTGCCATTAATATTCCGACAACAAACATTCCAAATGCCATTTTTCTCTTTCTGTTCATTTTTATCACCTCTTTATATTTTTTTATTTTTTCATCCCCTCATTCACGTGTCAGGATCTTGTTTACCATGGTATTATTCCCTTTCTAATGGGACTATAAAAGCTTTTTTTGTCTGTTGATTAATCAATTGACTTGTCACTTGATTAACGATCTGCATGATCTGTACCCAAGCTCTGTAGCGAAGTAGAAGCATATGCCATTGGTTTTTTCTTTAGTTACTAAACCGAGGCTAACCAAACTGTTCTCTTTTTTATATCTGTTCAATACACCGTTGAGAGCTCCGTAAACATCATTAAGCCCGATTTCAGTCTCCTCTGCAATTTCCGAGGCATATACCTTCTTAGGATAGATATTAACGAGATATTCTAGCACTTCTCTCCGTACTTTACTTTTTCGTAATGAAACTCTAACCTCAGGCCCAAGCCCCGCATTTGTCATATCACTCGTATACAATACAAGGTAGGTTCTACTCTTTAAATAATTCTCGGTTTTGCTCACTAGCGTTTTAATCCCAGTACTTTCTCGTCCTCACGTACTGTTTTTCAGCTTCGAGAATATCCTTTAGGAGTTCATCCTCATTTACTTGCATTTTTGCGAGAATACGTGAAGCTGTCTGGGGACCAACGCCTCTCGCTGCAAGAACTAAAGCAGCTTTCTTTCCGTATGCTAACATAAGATCCGCTGTTCTCTTAGCATTTATGACTAATTCTTCCTCTTCTTCTGTTATTTCACGTTTTTTCAATCTTTTTTTCAGAGCTTTAATAGTTTGTTTGTCTTTCTTTGTGACTATGGCTAAAAATCTTGCCTGACATAATCTGCATCTTGGATATTCTTCTAGATTCTTTATTGTCATCGTAGAGTACCATTCCCCGCAGTGTACACAGAAAAGTTTTATTCTCTTGTTTTCCAGCCTCTTTTTCAAGAGTTTCAGTATCTCCTTCAAAGGTCTTTTTGGGGTCATTATACCGGAAGCTCCCATCTTTGCCAGTATAGGATACGCAAATGGTGACGGCTCCTTAGGATAAACTAGAGTAACCTCATATTTTCCTGAGGAAATCTTTTTCAAAATATTTTCTGTAGTTTCAACATCCAATTTTTCATTGAAAAGTTCTCTCAAGGTTTCTTCGTATATCGGCGAATCTTCAAATGTGTAGAGCACCTTTTTTATATGAAAGCTCTCGGCATCTTTTGTTAAAGCACCAAATCGCTTTGCTACTTGCGCAAGTTTCCACTGGAAAAGTGAGGATCTTTTTAATGTGAGTTCCAGAATAGGTTTCACCTGTTCAGGTTTCAGGTTCATCAAAACTTCTTTCAAAATTTCCCCGTCTCCTCTTATGGGGAATTGAAAACATATTCTGTAAGGATCCACCCTTACACCGATGCTCGTTCCAAATTTGGAGGAAAGAATGGATGATAAAATCGTACCCAATGTCTCGTTGACAACGCTACCAAAACATGAATGTAAAATAACAAAATTTTCATAAGTTTCTATCACAATTCTTTTATCAGTTGATAATCCAACTTTTTCCTGATTTTTAACATATTTCTTTATTTTTTCTATCGAGTTCTCATCAGCTATATAATTGTCCAACGCTTTATCTTGAGAGATATAATGTCTCAGTTTCCCGACCTCCTGTGCTATCTCAAAGGGTACAGGTATAGTTTCTCCTTCCCATCCGGGAATAGCCCCTATGTTTTCAGCTTCGCTGACAAGAACTTCTCTCTCCTTTATATCAAGAATTTCCCATGCTCTACCCTTAATAATAAAAACTCCCCCCATTTCTGCTCTAGTCTCTATAAATTCCTCATCTAAAACACCGATCCTCTTTCTCGATCCTATATCTATGATCATGTACTGTTTCGTGTCAGGGATCATCGATAAGTTTCCAAAATAATAGGTGAGAGTTGATCTTTTCTTCCCGAATCTTTCTTCATCTTTCCACAGTAAGCCTATATATCTCAATATATCTATAACTTCCTTCAACTTCTCTTCTTTAAGATCTCTGTAAGGATAAGCTCTTTTTATGATCTCGTAGGCTTTATCTATCTCCATACTGTAATACTCCATTGTCAATCCAGCTACCTGATGGCCCAGAACATCCAAAGGGTTTTTCTGGACATTCGTCTCTTCTAACTCACCGTTCAATGCTCTTCTTACTATAACCATGCTCTCGAGAACATCGTCCTCATCACTTACTATGATAACTCCCTTCGATCTTCTTTCTACAGAGTGCCCGCTTCTTCCCACTCTCTGCACAAGTCGTGACACTTGCCTTGGCGACATGTACTGGATAACGAGATCGACGGCACCGATGTCTATTCCCAACTCCATTGACGATGTACAGATCAGCGATTTTAACTCTTGATTTTTAAACCTCTTTTCCGTCTCAACTCTCATCTCTTTTGATAAAGAAGAGTGATGAACGTCTATATTTGCATTCATTAAATTAAATCTCGAAGACAAAATTTCAGCCATATCTCGCGTATTGACAAACGTCAGGACGCTTCTATGCTGATCAACGAGATCTCTTATCTTTTTTAGTCTTGCCATCGTTTCCAATCCTACTTCAAGTTCATCGGCTCTCTCCTGATCATCCTCCGAAGATTTCGGACAAAAGATCGATATATCCATGTCCTTTGTTCCAGCAGAGTTAACTAGCTCAAATGCCCTATTGCCGGCTAGAAATTTTCCTACCCTTGTTGGCGATCCTACTGTTGCTGAAAGACCTATCCTCAAAAAATCTCCTGCTAACTCCACCAATCTCTCCAGACCTATTGAAAGCTGAAAACCACGCTTATCGGTAGCTAACTCGTGTATCTCATCTACAATAACATATCTAATTTTTTTAAGATGCTCCCTCATAACCTTACCAACTAAAATCGCCTGGAGAGTTTCAGGGGTTGTGATTAAAATATCCGGAGGAGATAACGCCTGTTTTCTTCGTGCATATTGATTGGTATCCCCGTGTCTTACTTCTATTCTCAGACCGAGATTCTCACACCACCACTCAAGTCTTCCAAGAAGATCCCTGTTTAAAGCCCTTAAAGGGGCTATGTACAGCGCTTTTATCCCCTTCTCTTTCATATTTAATATTTTACTCAAAACTGGAAGAAATGCCGCTTCAGTTTTTCCCGACCCCGTTTTTGCAATAATAAGAGTATTTTTACCTTCAAGGATCTTTGGTATACCCATTTCCTGCGGGTCAGTAGGATTATCCCATTTTCTCTCCTTCAAGAGGCTCTGAATCCTCTTATCTAAAAGTTCATAAACCATAAATACTAACTATGTAATAAAGAATAAAAGGATTTCTATTAAGAGAGGGACAACAATAATATATCAGAATGTGTCAAGTTTCTGAGCAAAGTCGCAGTATTCTATATATGCGTCCTTCAGCGTAGCTTTTAAAACGTCGTCTCTTATTTCCAAGTATTCCTCTCTTAAACAACCGAACGCGTACCAGCTCCAGTATCTGCCATTGAGATATGTACTCTTTCTCAGTTCACCCTCTTTTTTAAACCCGTAGTACTCTAATACTTTATGCGCTCTTTTGTTATACTCAATGCTCCACGCTTCGAGCCTCTCGTAATTCTTCCACATGAATAAAATTTCGCAAAGAGCCAACGTGATTTCTTTCCCGTACCCTTTGTCCCAGCAGTCCTTTTCTCCTATCAGGGTTCCTATACTGGTGCTTCTCACGCCCCCCCACTCACCCAGTGAGTACTTCGTAATGCCTATAAATCTTCCATCCTCTCTCAGTTCTACAGCAAGCAAAACTTTGTCTTTATTTTTTAATTTTTTTTCTATCTCTTCCTTTAACAGTAACTTGTTTTTAAACTGGAATGGATGTCCTCGAGAATATAACATGACGATATCGTCATTATACCATCCGTGCAGATTCTCTATATCCTCCATTTCAAAGGGTCTTAATTGTATTCTTCCGAACTCAAACATGACTTACCCTATGTGTCACTTTTTTTAAAGATTTGGGTGAAGTGAAAAACCTTCTACTTACCTCCACTGATCTCTCTCGTCACAGAAGCATGGAAAGAATGGCTGTTTTTACGGGACGGATGCCGGGGGACGTTCATTTCCTCCTGAAGTTCAACACATAATCTTCTACAAGCGTACCGTTGTGCAGCAATTTCTTAAAAAGTCTTTTCTCAAAAAGAAAGTTCGCACGCACCATCTCATTATACGCCTCTTCTAAATCCATGTGCCTTGGGTAAACAGAGATCAAAGCATTGGATTTTGAAACCCTATAAACTTCGCGTAATAATTCTTTTCTGGTAGGAGGAGAGAAGTGGTAGGAATGAATAACATCATACAGTAAAACTATATCCATGGATGCGTCTTTTAACGGAATTTTCGCTTCTCCCGATGTTTTTATAATCTCAATATTTGAGAGACTCTGTGATGCTGCCATTTCTGTCACTTCATTTAACTTTTCTCTGTTTTTGTCTAACGCGTACACTTTACCTTTGCCACCGACTATTTTTGCAGCGGGGATAGTGTAATAACCTGAGCCGCAACCAAAATCGAGGACAGTTTGACCCTCGCTGATCCCTACATCCCTCAAGAATTCTTCACTATATTTTCTCAGCCATATTTCTATGTCCATTTTTCTTCACCTAATCTGGACGCCAGAGATAACGGTCAAAATCAATATTGTCATCTTTATCAAACGTTATACCTTCTTTCTCCAGCAGTTCTTTCTGAGTTTCATAGCCGTAGTTTGGTTTTAAAGATATACGTCC
>DAOVEQ010000009.1 GCA_030668905.1 Thermococci archaeon | reverse complement strand
TTTTGCCTTTAAGACACTGCCATTTATCGCAATATTCAAACACTCTCCCGTAAGTTTTTCTTTGAACTCAGTTATCTGAGAATTTTTTATTTTGTAGAGAGTTTCTATATAGATCTTGCCGACAGTGAGAAAATCAAGTTTCATGAATAAAGATATAGGTTTTGATATTTATATCTATTTCCAGAATCTCTTAATTATTTCCATGCTCAAAAATGCTGTGGATGTTATCGGCAGTATTAAAAACCAGTCTTTTAGGGATAGTGATACCGTGTGGAAGTACGTTTGCAGAAACGGAACATATATAACACAAAGTTGCAAAAGTATGGATATCAAAACAGCTACAATTAAAAATTTGTTCTTAAAAACTTTTACCTTGAACAAAGAGTATCTTTCCGATCTGCAGTTGAATACATTGAACATCTCAAACATTGTCAACATTACAAATGCAATGGACTGTGCTCTAATAAGATCAGATTTATAATAATGAAATATAGGCAAAATTCCTATGGCAATTAATATTCCGATCCAGAGTATCATGAACTTAACTCTCTTTGTAAAGATACTTTCACTTGAGACCCTGGGTTTTCTCAGCATTATATCGGGCTCTTTTGGATCTACACTCAATGCGATAGCAGGAAGCCCATCCGTCACAAGATTGATCCATAAAATCTGGATGGCTATCAGAGGAAGCGGCATCGCCAGCAGTCCTGCTGTGAACATGACAAGAATCTCACCGACATTACATGAAAGGAGATAAGCGAGGTATTTCTTTATATTATCATAGATCTCTCTTCCTTCCTCTATCGCAGCCACGATAGACGCAAAGTTATCATCAGCGAGGATCATATCAGAAGCTTCTTTTGTTACATCCGTTCCTGTTATGCCCATAGCTATCCCTATATTCGCATTTTTCAGTGCAGGGGCATCGTTTATTCCATCTCCTGTCATTGCAACTACCTCTCCCATTTTTTTAAGTGCGGAGATGATCTTCATTTTATGTTCAGGAGAAACTCTGGCATATACTTTAACATTCTCTACTATCTCTTCGAACTCTGAATCACTTAACTCATCCAGTTCTCTTCCTGTAAGTATGATATCTCCTTCTTCAAAGATCCCCAGTTCATTGGCGATAGCTTTCGCTGTTAATTTGTGATCTCCCGTAATCATAATCACTTTTATCCCCGATAATTCGCAGATTTTTATGGCTTCCTTGGCTTCTTCTCTTGGAGGATCAAGCATTGCGGTTAAAGATGCGAAAACTAGATCTGTTTCTTCCAAGATGTCCCCTCCTTTATACGCTAAAGCCAATACCCTAAGACCTTCAGATGCAAAGGTTTCATTTATTTCCAGAATCTTTTTTTTATCTGTTTCTGTTATCTCTCTAATGCCATTGTCATAGATATATGAACAGTTTTCCAGAATTATCTCAGGAGCACCCTTGGCATAGATCATGTCATTCAGAACAGACATCATTTTTCTTTCAGAGGTGAATGTTAACTCATCTCTTCTTGGAAACTCTTTTTCAAGATCGGATTTGTTTATACCTATCTTTTCAGCAAGGACGAGTAAAGATCCTTCTGTCGGATCGCCTATTACTGTGTAATCTTTTTCATGAATGAGCTCTGAATCGTTACATAAGACAGATATCTTCCCTATAAGTTCCAGATTCTTACGGTCTATCTCTTTTTTCCCTACATAAAAGTTTCCTTTTGGAATATAGCCAACGCCGCTCACTTCAATGATTTGATCATTAAAAAATATCTTCTTTACTGTCATCTCGTTCTTTGTCAGTGTCCCTGTTTTATCACTGCAGATCACTGTTGTGCACCCCAACGTTTCTACAGCAGGCAGTTTTCTTATTATAGCATTTTTTTTGACCATCTTCTGAACGCCCAAAGCCAGTGTGATCGTAACAACTGCTGGCAGAGCTTCAGGAACTGCAGCTACGGCAAGAGATACACCCCATATAAACATTTCCAGCGGTTCATGTCCTCTCAGTATACCTAGGGCAGCTACTAAAGAACATATTATCAATGAAGATACTCCCAAAACTTTTCCCACACCTTCCAGATTCTTTTGTAAAGGGGTCATTTCTTTTTTTACACTCTGCAGCATTTTTGCAATCTTTCCGAACTCGGTATTCATTCCCGTTGCGTAAACTACGCACACACCACGTCCAAAAGTTACTACAGTTCCAGAAAAGACCAAGTTTTTTCTCTCTGCCAAGGGTAAATTTTCTGGGAGTGTTTCAGATGTTTTGGATACAGGGACAGATTCACCCGTTAATACAGATTCGTCTATACTTAGATTATACGATTTTAGTATCCTGCAATCCGCCGGGGTTTTGTCTCCAACTTCTAAGAGAATTACATCCCCCGGAACTAATTCTCCAGTGTCCATTATTTTTTCAGCCCCGTCTCTAATTACCCTAACCTTTGGAGAACTCATTTTCTTTAAGAGTTCCAGAGATTTTTCTGCTTTGTACTCTTGAACAAATCCTAAAACTCCAGATGCAAAGAGTATGATACCTATAACGACAGCATCTGCAGTTTCTCCAATTAATAAAGAAAGTATAATCGCTATCGTTAGGATTAACATTAGAAAATCTTTAAACTGGTTTAGGAAGGTCGTTAATATGGATATCTTCTTACCTTCTTCTAATTCGTTATACCCATATTTCTTAACTCTTTCTTCAGCTTCTTTCTGAGTTAAGCCATGTTCTGTACTTTGAAGTTCTCCTAAAACTAGGGAAATATCTTTGGCGTACATGGTAGATCATTTAAGTACCTTTAAGAAGATATAAAAGTCTTTTGCGAAATCTCTACAAATACAAAGATATGGTAATAGAATTATATTCGCACTTTTTATATTTTGTGCAAAAATTTTTCCAAGTCTCAATTTAGGATATATGTAAATAGAAATATAGATTATTAAAATTATAACTATTTTAATAGATTCCTTTTTAAGAGACTATTCTATAAAATTTAAATTATCAGTTTCATTTTTAAATACCTTTTTAGATAAAGGATGACTCTTTTTGTATACCTCTTCCTTATACTTGTTAGTTACATGTGTGTATATTTGCGTTGTAGATAAGTTACTGTGTCCAAGTAAATCCTTAATAACAACAATATCTGCCTCATTTTGGAGTAAATGTGTAGCAAACGTGTGTCTTAATGTGTGTGGAGTTATTTTTTTGTTTATTTTTGCTTTTTTAGCATATTTTCTTATGATATTCTGGATAGATCTCTGCGAAATCCTTTCTCCATCTCTGTTTATTATTAATGCTTCTTCATTTTTCTTTCTCGTTTTTATGTATCTCTCTACAAGTTTTCTTGTGTTTTCGTCTATAAATACAACTCTATCTTTGGCTCCCTTCCCCAAATGGATAAAAATTTTCTCTTCTTCTATATCTTTGATGTTTAAGTTACAGAGTTCGGAGACTCTTACTCCAGTGGCATAAAGTAGCTGTATTATGGCCCTATCTCTTAAGTTTTCAGGAGAGTTTAATAAAGCTTTTATTTCACCGTAATTTAAGAATACGGGAAGATTCTTGGATACTTTGGGAAGTTTAATGCTGTCGGCAGTTTTCATCTTTTTCGTGCTGTAAAAGCATTTTATAGCACTTAAATGCCTATACAACGATTTTAAAGATAAATTTTTCTCTTTTTGTAGTTTAAACATGTATTTTTTAATGTCTTCATCTTTTATGTTCTTATATTCTTTATTGATATATTTAAAGAAGTTTTCTACTGTGTTTTTGTAGTTTTTTATCGTATTTTCCGAGTATCCCATTAAACTCATATCCATCACAAAATCTTCTATAGCTTTCATCTTATCACCTTCGTATAATGTATATTATACGAAGTTATTTATAAAGTTTTCGGTAAGGGTGTCAAAAAAGCCTTTTTTGGTCTAAATACCCTACATTCCAAAGAGAAAATATACCTTGTTTGACAGTGTTTTTAGGGGTGATTTATTTATCCTCACTTTTTAGAAAAAATTTGTAAAAATCCAGAAACTATTTTATATGCTGGATTATAGAATTGAGAATCTTATAAAATAATTTTTTTAAAAATCTTAATTTATAAAATCTAAAAGAAAAAATCTAATTTTTTAGATTCTATAAATAGAATCTATAATTGTATATATTAAATTTCGTGATCAAAATGAGAGTACAAAAAATTTTTGCACAGATGCTAACATTTCATTATATATGTATCCATTGTAAAAACAGTTATAAGTGATGATTCAGAGTATGATATCAGAATCTCGTCTTAATAGAAAAGCTTTTATCTTTCATTGTCCTTAAAAAAGTAAAAACTAAAGAGGTAGAAAATATGAGCGATATTAAAATTCTAACTCAACGAAGATTAAGAAATATTAGACTCAATATTTACGAATTGCAAAAAAGAGTAATTTATCTAGAAGCCGCTGTCGCAGATAATCGTGAGCTCATTGAGAAGATTGCTAAAGAGATTCCGAAAGAATCCTACCAAGCAAAGAGAAAAGAAGAGTAAGCTCAAGGTTTTCTACTCTGTGATATTTTTAAAGGAGGTGAAAATCGTGAAAAACAGAAAAGAAATCGAAAAACTAAATATAGTTGTGGATTTATCCATCATTACAACAAAGTTAAGTAATTTACGTAGAAAATGGTTTTTGAGTACTGTTCGCACTATCTTAATTCGTGAAGAGCGGGAAAATATCGTTGAAGAGATCGATAGGATGTTCAAAGACCTTGAAGAGAAAATCTTGGCTCTTAAAAGGAAATAAGTTATATTAAATAAAATTATGTCAGGAATAGCTTTTTTACTGTTTTAAACCCGTTCTAAACTATTAAAAAATCAATAATGGAAACATATTTATATTAAAGAATATATTATTTTAACAAAGGATGAGAAAATGCAAAAAACATACAAAGCCACATGCAAGAAGGGAAAAGAAATACTCGATCATTATCATTCCATAACTGAGATTATGGATGGTGAGTTAAAACTGGGAGAACTTCCAATAGTCATAGCAAGAAAAGTTGTATTCTATAATCTCTGGGTGTCTGTAGAAAAACTGGTAGGAAAGGCTGCACACTCTATAGTTCTTGGTGTGGGAAAGCCTCAGGGCATATCTTTTGCAGAGAATCTAGATAAATACATTGGACATGAAAAAAAGGATCTGGATACTGCGATGGATTTTCTGTGCAACGAAACATACGCCATAGGATGGGGTGCTGTGGAGATAGAACTGAAAGATATGGATATAGAAGTGAGATGTGAAGAGGGATTTCCTGTTGGGAAAGAGTATGTTTTGATAAACAAGATTTCATCTATTCCCGTAGACTCATTTTTTCTTGGATATTTTCATGGTTTCTTTGAAACTTATTTTAAAAGGGGGTACGCGTCTGAAGAAGTCATGTGTGTCGGCATGGGAGACAAAATGTGCAAATTTCTGTTTAAAGAACTATGATCTAAACTTTTTCGTTCAATATTTCTATAATTTTATCTATTCTTACTCTCTCCTGTTCCATCGAATCTCTGTCCCTCAGAGTTACGGTATCATCGTCTAATGTGTCATAATCGATCGTTATACAGTAGGGAGTTCCTATTTCATCCTGTCTTCTGTATCTTTTACCGATAGATCCTGTATCGTCATACATTATCGAGAACTCATTTGAGAGAAGTTTATAAACTTCTTTAGCTTTTTTAATAAGTTCTTCTTTTTTCATCAGGGGGAATACAGCACAGTAATAAGGTGCTACATTTTTTGGGAGCTTTAAAACTGTTCTCTCTTCCTTTTCATATCCAAGATCTAACAAAGCCCAGAGATTCCTGTCCCCACCAAAACTCAGCTCCAGAACGTGAGGGATAAACTTTTTTCCATCTACATTTATCATAAGATTTTCTTTAGAAAGTTTTTGATGTCCTGAAAGGTCATGATCTGTTCTGTAGTGGATACCGCCCATCTCTTTAAATCCTCCAAGACTCTCAATATTCAGCTCAAAATCCCAGTGAATCTTGTTGTAGAAGGCTTTTTCTTTTTCATCTAATTCTCTAAACCTAAACATCTCTCTTGGCAATTTCAGAGTTTCTAAGTAAAAATCCTGAATTTTAACCATGTAATAAAGATAAAACTTTGGCAAATCTAGATCTTTGCATTTTACTTCTCTGATGTTTTTTCCTCTATCCTCTATAGAGTATATCCTCAGTTTTTTGTCTTTCACTGACTCGAAATCTTCGTGCTCGTTTACTTTGTCAGGATCGAAGAATATCTGAAGTTCAGCCTGGTGAAACTCTCTTAATCTATAGAATCCTTGTCTTGGAGATATCTCATTTCTAAAAGCTTTTCCAATTATAGCAAGCCCTAAAGGGAGTTTATTTCTCAGTGTTTTAAAAGATCTCTTAAAAGCTAAATACGCACCCTGAGCAGTTTCGGGTCTTAAATAGGCTTCTTTAATGGATTCTCCAGCACCCAATTCTAATCTGAACATCAGATTAAAAAATTTAGCACTGAGATCCCCCCCGCATTGAGGGCAGTTTAAATTATTATCTTTTATAGCTTTATTTATCTCTTCTAAATTCATTCCCTCAGAAGAAATTTTTAAATTTTCTTCAATTAACTGATCAGCTTTAAACCGTGAATGACATGAACTGCATTCTGCAAGAGCATCATTAAAACTTTCTAAATGCCCCGACGCTTCAAAAACTTCTCTTGGCAAGATATTTGTCGTAGAAATTTCGTGAAAGTTGGGACTTAAGCTTAGAAAGTGTTTTCTCCACAAATTTTCCCACGAGTTTTTCATTCTCGTTCCTAGAGGGCCGTAATCCCATAATCCTGCTACACCTCTGTATATCTCGGCAGAGGGAAAAAGAAATCCTCTTCTCATACAGATATCCATTATCTCTTCACTTTTCATTTATTCACCTTTTTGTTTTTTTAATCTCTGAATCATCTATGGTATAAAGCAAATGATTTATAAAAAGATTTGCTTATAAGGGTTAATGTGTGAAGTTTATCCACCTTCGGAAGATACATTCTTACTTCTAGAAGCCTTGGAGAAAGAGGGGATAAAGGATAAAGAATGTTTAGAAATAGGAGTAGGATCGGGGGTAATTACAGAGTTTCTCGCAAAAAGTAATAATGTCGAGGGCGTTGATATAAATCTCAAAGCAATTGAGATTACCAGAAATAAGTGCAAGAATTGCAGAATTTTTTACAGTGATCTTTTTTCCAATGTTAAAAAAAAATATGATATCATAGTTTTTAATCCTCCGTATGTTCCAGAAGAAAGAAAATTTGATGATATTTTTGACAGATCATGGCATGGAGGAAAGAATGGAAGAGAAGTAATAGATAAATTTCTTGATGAGTTTGATAGTTTTTTAGATCTTGACGGAAAGATGTATCTTCTTCACTCCTCTCTCTGCGATCTGAAGAAGACTCTAAGAATATTGAAAGAAAAAGGTTTTAAGACTGAGGCATTGAAGAGCAAAAAATTATTCTTTGAAGAGCTTATAGTTATAAAAAGTGAGAGAGATAGTAATATCAAAGGTGATTAGATGAAGAGAGTAAAGGTCAGGAAAGGTGATAATGTTTATGAGGGGATCGAGATACCTTCTGTCGATGAAAAATATCTTGTTTTAAAGCTCGATAATGGATATAATATAGCGTTCAGAAGAAACGAGATTAAGGTAGATATTATAGGGGAATTTGAAAAAAAGAGTAAAAAAATAGAGAAGAAGGAGGCAAGATATAGGAAAGAATTAAGAGATGTTTCCATAATAGGAACAGGGGGAACGATAGCCTCAAAAATAGATTATACTACGGGCGCTGTTTATCCTGCTTTTTCACCGGAAGAATTAGAAAAGATGGTACCCGAGATATTTGAACTTGCCAATATTTACCCGCGAGAGGTACTTCAGATTCTAAGCGAGAATATGAACATTGAGAAATGGAAAAGGGTGGGAAACGCTGTTATAGAGGAGATAAATAAAGATAGAAGCATTGTGATTGCACATGGCACCGATACAATGCACTACACAGCTTCTTTCTTATCTTTCACCCTAAAGAATTTGAGTCTTCCCGTGGTATTAACAGGATCGCAGAGATCTTCTGACAGGCCTTCAAGTGATTCAAGGATGAATCTTTTCTGCTCCGTAAAGTTTGCCACTACGGATTATAATAAAGTAGTGATCTGCATGCACGGAACGATGGAGGACACATTCTGCTACGTACATAAAGGCGTTAAGGTAAGAAAGAATCATACTTCAAGAAGAGACGCTTTCCAGAGTGTCAACACAAAGCCAGTTGCTAAAGTTTATTATAATGGGGAGATAGAATTTTTCGAAGATATGCCGGCGAAACATGAGAAAAGAGCATATTTTGATGACAAAATAGAAGAAAAAATCTTTCTTTTGAAGGTCTTTCCTAATATCGCTCATGAAATACTTGATTTTTTAATAGATCAGAAGTATCGTGGCATCGTTCTCGAAGGAACCGGATTGGGTCATACGCCCTCTATATTATATAATACTATTAAAAGAGGGATCGATGAAGGTGTTACATTCTGCATGACCTCTCAGTGTATTAATGGAAGGGTAAATATGAATGTTTACCAGACCGGGAGAAAATTAATGGAACTTGGAGTCATCCCGTGCAAGGATATGCTTCCAGAGGTTTGTTATACAAAGATGATGCATGTTCTTGGACATGCAAGAGAGAGTGATGAGATAAGAAAATTGATGAGAACAAATATTGCAGGTGAGATAATAGAAGATACGGTGATCTTATGAAGGTAGGACTGGAGATACACGCTCAACTGGATACAAAAAAACTATTCTGTAACTGCAATACAGAGTTAATGGATAATCCTACTAAAAATATAGAAAGAAAACTTCATGTCACCGTCAGTGAATTAGAAGAAATAGATAGAGCTGCTTTTGAGGAGAGTTTGAAGAATAAAAAACACGTTTATGAAGCTTTCGATAACTCTTGTTTGGTATATCTTGATGAAGAACCACCGCATAATCCAAATAAAGAAGCAATAGAAACATCATTAAAAATTGTTCTTTTGTTGAAAGCAGATATAGTCGATCAGATCCATTTTATGAGAAAGATCGTTATTGATGGCAGCAATGTTTCAGGGTTTCAGAGAACGACGATAATTGGATTAAATGGAGTTATAGAAACCAAATACGGCAATGTCAAAATTCAAACTATATGCCTGGAAGAAGACGCTGCAAGAAAAGATAGAGAAAAAAAAGATAAGATCTTTTGGAAGGTTGATAGACTCGGAACACCGCTAATAGAGCTAGCTACCGCACCCACAATAAGAACTCCCGAACAGGGAAAAGAAGTGGCATTATTCATCGGAAATATATTAAAAGCAACAAAAAAGCTTAAGAGAGGTATAGGAACGATAAGACAGGATCTTAATATCTCAATAGAAAAAGGGGCAAGAATAGAGATAAAGGGTGTTCAGGAATTAAACATGATACCTGTATACATAAAAGAAGAGGTAGAAAGGCAGGAAAATCTTTTAAAAATAAAAGGAGAACTTCAAAAAAGAAATGCTAACATCGGTGATATATACGATCTTACAGATCTATTTAAGGACACTCAATGCAAGATAATAAAAAAAGCTGAAAAGGTTCTTGTATTAAAACTGGAAAATTTTTCAGGGATCTTAGGGATGGAGATACAGAAAGAAAGAAGGTTCGGATCTGAACTCGCAGATTATGCCAGAAAGTATGTTCCAGGAATATTTCATTCAGATGAGTTACCTAATTATGGAATAAGTGAAGACGAAAAAAACAGAGTTCTCGAGAAATTAAAGAGTGACAGTTTTGTTATAGTGACCTCTACGAACGAAAAAGCGGAAAATGCATTGAAAGAGATAATAAAAAGAATAGAGATAGCTTTTCAGGGAATTCCTGAAGAAACGAGAAGACCTTTAGAAAATGGTGCTACGTCTTATTCCCGTCCGCTTCCCGGAAAAGCGAGAATGTATCCCGAGACAGATGTACCGCCCTATAATATATCGCAACAAACTATCGAAAAAATTAAGAAAGAGCTACCAGAGATGCCCAAGAAAAAGAAAACGAGGCTTATGAAAGAGTACAATCTCAATGAGGAGAATACTACGAAGATAATGATCTATGATCCAGATTTCTTCGAAGAGATCATGGAAAAATACGATATAAAACCTACAATATTCCTGAAAGTCGCAGAAACTTACAAGAGTTTCGGATGTGAAAACTTGGAAGAGCTAGAAATTGTTTACGATTATCTTTCAAGGGACAGATTAGTGAAAGAGGGGATAGAAACAGTTTTGGAGGAGTTCTCTAAGGGAAATAAAGATATAGATAAAATTATAGAGAAATATAATCTGAAACCTATCTCCGTTATGAACGCTGAGGAAACTATCAAGAGGATAGTACAAGAAAATAGAAATACTATAGAGAAAAAAGGAGATAGAGCTGTTTCTGCACTTATGGGGGAGTGTATGAAAGCATTGAGAGGAAAAGTAGATGGAAAAATAGTAAATGAGATTTTGTTGAGAGAGATAAGAAAAATATAATAAGTATGAAAAAGGTGATAAAAAAATGAGAGATGTAAATAGTTCAGATATAATACCAATTTGGAGGGATATACGAACTAGTTCGGATATGAACGAGTTATATGACATAAGGCTTGGGCACATAAATACTCAAGAAAAATCTAGATCCAGTGCATCACATGAATAAAAAACGAAT
Source organism: Thermococci archaeon (assembly GCA_030668905.1). GTDB lineage: Archaea > Methanobacteriota_B > Thermococci > Methanofastidiosales > B48-G16 > B48-G16. The sequence continues at coordinate 2,002 of DAOVEQ010000009.1, read as the reverse complement.
CGCTTTAAAAGAATCCCTTAGGCTGGAAATCATAGCTAAATGCAATAATCGTTGTTGTATTTGCCAAACGCCTTTCATTGTAATTCATCATATTGATGGAGACCCCTCAAATAGCGATTTAGACAACTTAGCACCATTGTGTCCAAACTGTCATAGCCAAGCCCATTCTACAAGTAAACTTACTACTAATTTAACCCCTTCAAGGATAAAGTTGCTAAGAGATAAATGGTCTGATTACTGTAAAAATAGAAAAGAGAAATCAGGAATAAATCCAATTGCGGTTCTAAAAGTTAAAAACTTTAGAAATTCAGTAGGATTGCCTAGAATCGGTTGGCAAAAAACCTTCTCTGCATTAGATTCGGAATATAATAACTTAACAGTTGATGAGATAATCAACAGAGTGTTTTTAACAAGGAATAGGGATGAAATAGTTACTTATCTTGAAGCGATAAAAAATATGTATACTGACGTTCTAGCAGACGAGAAAAATCTTGAAAAATTTACAAAGTTGTGTAATGCATTCGGAGTTGATTATAATGAACTTTCTTGATGTATGCCCTGCGTCTTACGCTGCGGATTTGCGAGAGCAAATCCTTGCCTTGCCTTCGGCTCGGTCACATAACAAGCGGGTATCTGGCTACGGTGCTTCGCACCTCCGCCCAAATCCTCGCTTCGCTCGGACTTCAGATACCCGCCAGACGTTAGACGAAATCGTGGACGGAGGGGGGATTGGACCTGAGCGAAAGAAAAGGAAAACGCCAAAACTTAAAAATAACAATCCAAATTAGAAGAGATGATTAAATGTCGGGAATAAACACACTGCCTGAGTTTACGAAAAAAAGATGGATGAGCTACTTTGGCTGGTCTATAAGTAGACAAAATTTGTGGGATACTTGCCCTAAAGCCTATTATTACCAGTATATCCATTCTTGGAAATTGAGTTGGGAAGAGAAAGATAAATTTAAAGTACTTAAGAATCTTCAAACAGCCCCACTAATTCATGGCACGCATATATCTGACATTCTAAGAAAAGTACTTAATAAAGGGATATCCCTAGATATTGATGGTCTTAAAGAACTCTTTGAGAAGGAAATGAAAGAAACCTTCGAAAAGGGAAAAGATAGGGTAACCGAGTTGTATAATAGACTTGGTGTGTCTAAGGAATATTTTGAAAGGCATATCGAGAACGGTAAGAGAGAGATTGAGAATTTTATCACTGAGATATATCCTGTAGTAAAAGATATGGACATGAAAGTAGTTGATAAAAGAGATAAATATACAATGGAAGGGAGAACTTTCTATTCAGCTCCTGACTTTCTTGCTGTCGATAATAAAGGGTTTTGGCACCTAATGGATTGGAAATCAGGTACAGGTATAGGAACAGAAGAATTATTCTTAGATGCGCAATTGACTACATATGCATATTATGCAATAAATTACATAGCAAAAGGCAGTAAGCCAGATAGAATGAAATTATATGCCATATTTCTGCAAGATATGTCAAAGAATGTTGAAAAATATTTAACAGATAAAATGCTTGAAGATACAAAAAATAGAATGTTTAAAATGCATGATGATATTCTAGAAAAGTCTATGAATGGACCTTTTCCTACCCTTCCAGAGGAAAGAAAATGTAAATTTTGTAATTTTGCTACTATTTGTGACGAAGGAAAGTATTTTCTAGGCGTGTAACAATAGAGAGATGTGATAAAAATGACAAACTTAACTTTTTACGGTGGCGTTGGTGAAATCGGTGGGAATAAAATCCTGCTTGTAGACGGCGATAAACGCGTATTTTTGGATTTTGGGATGAATTTTGAAAAAGAAAGAAAATATTATGAGCCACCATATTTGCAACCAAGAAATGAAAAACATTTATTAGGATTAGGAATCTTACCACCATTGGAGGGATTGTACAAAAATGATGAAAATAAGCCAGATATTGATGCTATTTTGTTATCCCATCCTCATCTAGATCATTATGGTTATCTTAAGTATGTTA
>DAOVEQ010000080.1 GCA_030668905.1 Thermococci archaeon | reverse complement strand
CTTGCCAAAAAGCTTGAAAAAGCTTTAGAAATTAAGATAATAGATAAAATTTCAGAGGTCGAGATCCCAAAACTAGATACAGACTCAAAAAATCTTACCATAGGTGACATAATCAAAATAAAGAAGAAGTAGGAAAGATTTCTTCTAATTTCAACTAAATTTTATTATCCTGTCTATGTCTTTTTTTATAGATATATCTCCAATTTCTTCTCAATTGTTTTCAGATACTTTTCAAAACCTAATTTTCTTGCCAACTTACTTACTAGGCTTTTATCTAGCCCTCTGGATATTAAAGTTTCCAGATCATAGGCATCTTTCCATACTTTATGGGATATATATGCTCTTGCAGAGCTGTCAGCAATCTTCAGCTTATGTTCTCTATCAATAAATGATGCAGATTTATAAAGAAAAAGAATTTCTGGATCTGGTAAATATACATGCGTATCATCTGCAATTTCTTTTAGGGTATTATATCTAAAACACAAATTCCAGGGGATCTCGATATTTGGGTCTATCCTTAAATAATTTCTATCTTCGACAGAGCATGCATCTAAATAGACTCTAAGAATTTTATTCCTTACATTGATTTCCTTAAAGAACTCTTTAACAAAAATACCTTCTTCTTTGTAATTATGGGATTCAAAGTAATGTTTCAAAACATAATGCTTCATATCCCTGTTGGGAAAAACTGTATCAATGTCTCTTGAGCCCACTCCTTTACAGTAGAAATAAACAGCCCATCCTCCAATAATCATTGGATAGTTTCCAAGTTTTTTGTTCATCCATCTAGAATATTCAATCAGTTCTTTGTAACTTTCATTGGTGATTTCTTTTAGATAATATCTTTCATACTTCAATTTCAATCCCCCAGATTTCTTTTATCAAATCATGCGCAGTGTAAGCTCTTTCTGAACAAAAAAGATCGATGACTGTTCTAATTTCAGAAGTAACTTTAAAATTCTCAATAATTTTTATATCATCTCTTACATTCAGATCTTCTTTGTATACATTTACTACAACACCATCTCCCGGGACTTTTGAGAGAAGATCTTTTACTTCTCTAGCGTCTCTTGCATAGAAATCAATAATATTTTCTCTGAAATATTGGGAGTAGTAATTCAGTGCTGTTACTCTAGCGAGGATTACATCTGTTTCTTCATTTAGGGTTTTCAGAACATTTTCCTCATCTATACGAACAGTTAAAGAATACAAAGGCTCCAATCTTCTGAACATGATAATCGAGTTTAATATGCCCAGAGGATCCCATAATTCATATTTTTTTTTCTTTATTATATACTTTTTTTTCAGAAACCAGTTTGTTGTTTTATTTATCTGACCCCAGGATATGTCTAATTCATTTGATAGTTCTGTCTGAGTGAATTGTTTTTTCTCAAGTATCTTCCTTATTATTGTGTATGTTTTTGGGGATGTGAGTTTCATTCCAACACCTATCACTATTTAGTGATACTATCACTATTCAGTAAAGGATATATAAAGCTTTTGTTCATTGTCGTACTCAACAACTATTTTCCTATGATCCACGTTACATTATCTATTACCTAACATTTTTCTATCTTTTCTAGACATCATAATTTACCGTATTTCTGGATCAATTCGATGACTCTATCTATGAGATCGCCCAATCCGATCTCCTCCAGCGTTTTATCTATCTTTACTTCCGTTTTTATAGGAACGTTCAGATTCGCTTCAAAAGGCACTGCAAGTTTTCCGTAATAGGGTATATCCACGACCACAGTTTCCTTAATTGGCATTGTAACAGTCGTATCTATGGGAACAGTGAAAGATATCTTCTCATCTTTGAGATATTCCAATTCGTCAGAAAGTTCCTCTACTCCCGAAGAAACTTCTCCCTTGGTAGAGTAGAGCGTATAGATCAAGGATACATTCAGGATCAAAGAGACAACTACGCATACGGTCAAGAGGTATAGAAAATTTTTCGATTCAGTTATTGTTTTCATAATCATTCTATCTTTCACTGAATTTAAATGTTACAGATCATATAATAATTTGATATATCTTTTCGGAGGCATACATAGAGAGAGATGAATATTTTTTTCTATACCTTTTTTTAATCTATCTTTTGATATTCTTTTATAATTTTCTCTTCATCATAAGTATCCGCTTTTCTTCTTTCGCGTTTGCTAAGCCCTTCTATAAATATAAAAAATCCTATTATAGCAATTAAATAACCAAATAGAGCTTTTGTTCCTGTCATGCTCATGTACACTCCAACACATACAAACAAAATTGCCGCTATTATTTCTTTTTCCATGGTGTTACCCCGATAACAGAGTATAAAAGTTTATTCTATTCCTTCTTAATAAACTGATCTTTTTTAAGTTGGCGGTTTTGGAGATACAAAAACCATAGAAAAACTATATTAAGATCAATCCCCATGTTTTTATGGAAGTGATAAAACGGATGTCTTTGATGCCATAAAAAATAGAAGAAGTATCAGGAAATATAAGAGAGATCCTGTGGAGGATGAAAAGATCACAAAATGTCTTGAGGCTGCACAATGGGCACCATCTGCCAGTAACAGACAACCGTGGCATTTTATAGTAGTAAGAGATGAAAGAACTAGAAAGAAACTCTCGGATATGCATCCCTATGGGAGGTTCATGAGGGAAAGTCCTGTAGTTATCGTTGTGTTGGGTGATCCGAAGAAACATCCAAAATACTATTTGTATGACCCGTCTATAGCTACCCAGAATCTCCTTTTGGCAGCCCATGCTCAGGGACTGGGAACCTGCTGGATGGGGGTTATAAACACACCATTTGAGGAGGACATGAAACGATTATTGAATGTTCCTGAAAGGATGCGAATTGTGTGTTGCATTTCAATGGGGTATCCCGATGAAACTTCCACATCCGATAGAAGAGAACTTGCAGAGATTGTTTCCTACGAAAAGTTATAACGGAACGTTTCCTCATGCTGTACCGAACAGTCCTTTCAAATCTGTTGATTTTGTTTCTTTTTTACCTCGTTAAATTTTCCATAATATCTCTTGCATTTACTATCTTGATATTCTCATATTCAATTAACACTAATAAATCTTTATCCCCTGTTACTATATACTCGCATTTGCCTTCAGTAGCAGAAGCCAGAATATGCCTGTCATTTTTATCCCTGATCACGGTATAGCTTTTTATTTTGTCTTTGTATTTTTTTCTTGGTATTATCTCTATGTTCAGTATTACCAGAAGTTCACGGTAAACGCCAAGAAATTCTGGAAATTTCATTTCAATTATTTTTGATACCTCGCTAATCGCATCTTCTGAAGAAACGAGTTGAATCTCTTTGGAGATACTTTTTTTTAAGAATTCTCTTTCATTTCCCTCAAAAACAATCCCAGAGATAAGGACGTTTGCATCAATGAAGATCCTCATTCTTATTCTCCTTAAGATATTGTAAGAGTTCCTCTTTTGTTATTCCTTTCTTTTTTGCTGCTTCTGAAAACATCTTTGTGATTTCATCAAATCTTGATTCTGCTTTTTTTATCAAAATATTGTCCCCTATTCTTTCTATCACCAAGTATGTATCATCTTTTATATCCAGATCCTCTCTTATTTTTTTGGGGAGAACTATCTGGCCCTTTGTGCTTATCTTAACAATCACCATATTAATAGTAAGAATTTCTTACTTATATAGTTTTCGGTTTTCAATAAACTTTTATAACCTCCCGACAAAGAGAAGCATGCTCGATCTTATCGAAAAGGCTGACAGAATCACAAGAAAATACCATAAAAAGATCAGTGTTGAGAGAGCTGTTTTCCTTTCATGGTACTGTGAAAAAAGAGATTGCAAATTTTGCTATATGTCCACACTGAACACATCTAAAAAAGCTAAAAGGACAATAGAGTCTATACTTGCAGAGGTTCTGATCTGCAAAAACTTGAACTGGAATATAGAGTTCCTTTCTGGAGGATACGGCGTTTATTCTTTGCAAAAACTAAAAGAAATAGCAGAGAGAATATCGCAAACATATCAAAAAGTGTGGCTGAATACAGGGATAATGAATAAAAAGGATATGGAGTTATTTGGAGATGAGGTAGAAGGTATTACAGGCTCCCTGGAGACATTTGATTTTGATCTTCATAAGACTGTTTGCCCGAGCAAACCTTTTTCCAAAGTTCTTCAAATGCTTGAAGATGCAAAGGATCTTGGATTCAAAACAGCTGTCACGATAATACTGGGATTGGGAGAGAAAAAAGAAAAACTTGAGAATCTTTTTTCGATAATAAAAGAATACAAGATAGATAGAGTCACATTCTATGCATTGAATCCTCAGAAAAATACGATCTATGAAAAGTTTCCGTCACCTTCTTCCCTTTATTACTCCGAGATAGTGGCTAAAACGAGGATCGAGTTTCCGAAGTTAGAGATAATAACAGGTATATGGATAGATAAGGTTTCGATGATAGGACTTCTTCTATTATCCGGAAGCGATGGAGTTACAAAATTCTCAATGAAGTCTCTTTTAAGAAACTATGCAAATTTTAAGGAAGAGATAGAGTATGCCGCTAAAATACAGAACAGAGTTTTCGATGCCCGTTTTAAGATAGATTCAGAAAAACTTGAAAGAGATGTGGAGATATATGGAAATGATATAAGAAAGAAGGTAAAACAGTATGTAGATGCCATATGAAAAAAATAATTGTATTTTTACTTATAATTTTCTTAAATATGAACTTGATGAGCACAGAAACAGATAAAAAAGTAGTCCTTATTGTACTGGATGGAGGATATACAGATTTAAACTTGGGGGTAAGAGGAGAATGCGAGACTGTTTTTCCTACTTTAACACGCCCAAATCACGCTTCTTTAGTAACAGGAGTATACCCGGATAAGCACGGAGTGCTGGGAAATGAATACTGGGAAAATGGAAAAAAGAAGTACAGAGATATAGAATCGCCAACAATTTTTGAAATCTTAAAGAAAAATGGAAAAGAAAGCATAGTAATAGCAAGAAAAAATATATGTGAATTTTTTCAAGATCACTGTGAATACAAAGTCGTTGACGATCCTGAAGACGTTTTTAAAACAGTACAGAAAGAACTCCAGACAAAAGATTTCATCTTTGTAAATATCCCTATCCTAGATAAGTTAGGACATAAATACGGACCTAACTCCAAAGAGGTTAAAGATGCGGAAAAAGAACTAAAGAATCTCTTTGAAAAATATAAATTTGATGCCGTCACGATAGTTACAGCGGACCACGGTATGTCTGAGATAAACAAAGCTATGGAGATAACAAAATACCTTCAGGATTACAAAACTGTAGCTTTTTCACAGGGAAGAGTTTGTTTTATTTATCTAGAAGAGAATGTAGATTTTAATCTGGAAGGGGTAGATCAGATAATAGAAAAGAAAGATTTCCCAAAGTACCACATAGATCATG
>DAOVEQ010000220.1 GCA_030668905.1 Thermococci archaeon | reverse complement strand
GTATACGTTTTTTGTACAAACTCAAATTTTTGAATTTTTTTTATGAAATCGTTTAGATGATCTCTATCTTTAAACCTTGCAACCACAAGAGCGTCGTAAAGACCTGTAATATCGTAAACTCCGAGCGTATTGTCAAACTCTGCCAGCTTTTTTTCCACATTGCTCAATCTGCCCTTCTCTATAGATATCTCTATTATCGCTGTAAAATCATAACCAACCTTTTTTTGATCCAGCAATGGAATATATCCTTTTATTATCCCAAGACCCTCCATCTTTTTTACTCTGTGAGAAACTGTTGCCACAGAAACTCCAAGAATTTTTGCAAGATCCCTGAAACTCAGTCTTGCATTTTTATTCATCTCATTTAATATCTCTTTGTCTAATTTATCTATCATTTTACCACTCTCTCTTCAAGATTTTTTCCCATTCTTCTTTACACTCATGATAGTACTCTATCTTTTTATTTTTTAAGGAATACTCTGCTATGAGTTTTCGCAGATCCGTATCACATTTACCGCAGTTGTGAATACCTCTCCTTTTCCCCAGGGCTACGGGGTGGCATATACTATGAAAATCCAGATCCGAGATCTCGTTTAAAACATGGATCAAACTCCAGATCCATGGAAGTTTATACTCCCCTCTCTGCCAGAAATACTCTGCAAGAGTCTTTTTATGGATCGCCATAGGATTTATAGATACAGAATCGACTATCTCTTCTATTTTCTCACAAGCGTTGACCGCATCAAGAATGGATTCGTACTCCGTGAGGAATAACGGCTTCAGGAATACGTAAGCTTTTATCTTTATCTCCAGAGCTGATAAAATTTCAGTTGAGGCGAGAAAATCGCTGTATGTAAAACCTTTGTTAATGCAGTATTCCAGAATGTAATCGTTTGCAGATTCCAGTCCTAGGGCAATCTCTAAATTTTTATTAAGAGTGTCCTTTAATTTTTTCAAGTTTTCTTTATCTACAAACTCAGGTCTTGTCTCTATGGTAATCTCGTCTATGTCCGTATGCGAAAGATAATCAAAAATCTCTATTTGGTCTTCGTATCTTATCTCTTTCGAGTCCAGGAAACTTCCAGAGGTAAATATTTTTAACTTTTTAACTTCTCTGTTCTCTAACTCATTTTTTACAATCTCCAGTAAGTTTTCTTTTGGA
>DAOVEQ010000189.1 GCA_030668905.1 Thermococci archaeon | reverse complement strand
TTTAAAAACGTTTTGGTGTATCTCTATATAATTTTAATTTCGCCAAAATTCTCTTACTTCAACGTACGCATACTCTCCCTATTTATATATAAAAAATTGAAATACACTATGGAGTGCAAAAAAATAAAAACAGTCCATGGGCGTATAGAAACTCCTGCATTACTCCCCGTCTCTGCAGCTTCTTACGGCATCTGGGATCTGTGGATAGAAAAAAAATTCCCGGCTCCATGGGATTTAGCTCAGGGAACTGTTTTAAGTTTATATCATATTCTCCAGTATAGCAGAAAAGATGAAATCCGTGAAAATGGGATACACAGAGTTTTAAAAACAAAAAAACCGATAATTATAGATTCAGGCGGATTCCAGTTCATGAAAAAGAATGCAGAGTTGGAGCAAGAGTTTGTACTGAGATATCAGGAAGAATCAGGATGCGACATAGGGATAACATTTGACTATCCTATTCTTTCAGGTTTATCTTTGGAAGAGAAAGAAAATAGAATGGAAAGAAGCATCTATAACTCAAATTTAGCTTTGAAGTTAAAAAATAATAAAAAAATGCTTTTATACTCAGCAGTTCACGGTCACAATCCAGCAGATATAAAAAAATATCTAAAAAGTCTTGACAGTGGTTTTGATGGATACGCCGTAGGTTCCTTAGTTCCTAAAAAGAGGGATTACAACATGCTGATAAGTGTTGTTTCAGCGGCTAGAAATGAAAAACCTCTTCATGTCTTTGGAATTACAGGTTTTCCAGCGTTATTCGCGTTAAGCTACATGGGTGCGGAAACATTTGACTCATGGACGTATTTGGTGGCAGCAGCTTTTAAGGAGTACATAGATCCAGGGACACTGAAAAGGGTTAAACTTAGAAAGGTAAAAAAACTTCCAGAGTGCGACTGTTTCATATGCGGTGACTATGATCTGAATGATTTTCTGGAAGGTACGAGTGAGGCTGAGATTCTTTTAGCCCTGCATAATCTGAATGTTTTTTTAAAGGAAATGGAACATGTAAGGGAAAAAATAAAAGAAAACGAATTGGACTCTTATATCTTAAAAAAAGGAGAGAAAAATTCATCAATAAAAAGGGCTTTCCTTATAGCCAAACAATATATATGATCTTTCTAAAATATATAGTGATGATTACCTTAATCTCGGATATCCACTCAAACTTAGAGGCTCTTGAAAAGGTTCTAGAATACTCAAAGGGGGATATATACTGCTGCGGTGATTTTGTAGGTTATGGCCCCAATCCAAACGAAGTTATAGAACTATGTACTGAGAAGGGAGTAAAAGGGGTTTTTGGAAATCACGATTATGCTGTCATAAACAAACTTGCGGGATTTAATATCTATGCCCAAAGAGCCTTAGAATGGACAAAATCTGTTTTGAATAAGGAAAGCATAGAATTTTTGAAAGGATTAGAGTTTAGTATCGAATTAGAAATAGAAAATAAGAGTATATCGATCTATCACGGTTCGCCAACGAGTGTCACCCAGTATATCTATCCGAATTATCCCGATTCATACTTCGAGATGTTTTTAAAAGATACAGATATTTTGATTTTGGGGCATACTCATATCCCTATGGTGAAGAGTATAGGCAGAAAATTAGCTTTAAATCCCGGGGCTGTCGGGCAGCCGAGAGACGGAAACCCAAAAGCAAGTATGTTTTTTCTCGATCCTGCAAAAATGAAGATCGAAAGAAAGAGAATAGGATACAATATAGAGAAAGTAAGGAAAAAAATAATAAAAAATAAACTGCCAGATTTTTTATGGGAGAGACTTTACTCAGGCCTTTAAATCATTTCCTTCTCTTGAGCTTCTTCTTCATCCTTCTCATTCTCTTCTTTTTATGCTTCCAGCGCATTTTTCCCTTTTTTTTCCATCGTCTAGGCCTTTTTCCCACTAAAACTCCTCCTTACTTCGACATTGTTATTTCCATTGTGCTGACA
>DAOVEQ010000130.1 GCA_030668905.1 Thermococci archaeon | reverse complement strand
ACTTTACACTTTCAAAATTGATCATAAACGCAGATTTGCTAAAATAAAGGGAAAAAACATTGATCGAACCTATCCCCTCATGAGATTCAGAAGAAGAAAATAAAAGTGTTAAGTATTTCTCTTTAACTTTATAACTTTTTTAGCGCTGTATCTAATTGTATCTCCTACTGCATAATTTTCATCCTTCTTTCTTGTTTTTCTTATTACTATGCCATTTTCCAGTTTTATTTTTACCTCTCTCCCCAAAAATTCGATGTTTGCTATCCTCTCCTCTTTACCTTTTCCTATAGAAACATCCTCCTGTTTAAATCCTATATTTCCTTCTACATTCCATCCCATGAATTCTGCTACATATTTGTTTTTGGGGTGATGATAAATATCCTCAGGGGCATCTACCTGGTATATCTTTCCATCAAACATTACCGCAATTCTATCAGAAAGAGATAGTGCTTCTTCCTGATCATGTGTGACATAGAGTGTAGTAATGCCCAGTTTTTTTTGGATTTTTTTGAGTTCTTCCCTGAGACTTATCCGCAATTTGGCATCTAAAGAGGATAATGGCTCATCTAAAAGAAGTAAATCCGGGCTTATCGCCAGTGCCCGTGCTAACGCTATCCTTTGCTGTTCACCGCCGGAGAGGTCCTGGATTCTTCTCTTTTCGTAAGCATTTAATCTCACCAAATCCAGAAGTTCTTCCACTCTCTCTTTTATTTCTTTCTTCGTATATTTTCTCACTCTGAGTCCAAACGCAATATTTTCAAAAACATTTAAATGAGGAAAAAGAGCATAATCCTGGAAGACTAATCCTATGTTTCTTTTTTCTATTGGAAGATCCATTATCTTATCATTAAAATAAAGGCATCCAGAATCCTGATTTTCTAATCCGGCAATAATTCGTAGCACAGTGGTTTTTCCACAACCTGAAGGTCCCAGCAGTGTTAAAAATTCACTATCATGTACTTTTAGAGATACATCCAGCCTAAAATCACCGAATCTCTTTTTTATTTCTGTTAACTTTATCTTCATATCTCCACCTCTTTCATCCTGTCGATGATTATAAACACGATGCCAGTAATAGCCATGAGGAGTACTCCCATGGCAGCTGCCCCACCGAAGCGCCGCGCAGAAATAAATCTATAAATGAATATGGGCATGGTAATGTATTCACCATCATACAAGAGATATGTCGCCGCTAATTCGCCCACAGAAATGGCAAATGCAAAGGAGGACGCAACAATAATGCCGGAGAATATCATGGGGAGTTCTATCTTAAAAAATGCGTAGATTCTTGAGGCACCTAACGATAAAGCGGATTCTAAAAGGGAAGGATCGAGTTTTTTCAATGGAATATAGACACACCTCACCACGAAAGGATATGCAATTAGTGAATGAGCCAGTACAATCCTCCACCAGCCGCCGAGAGGAAAGAGCTTCAGAATACCGAGACCTAACGTAACTCCCGAAACGATCAGAGGTACTAATAAGAAGATCTCCACTTTCCTGAGGTATGCTGCGGGAATGCCCATGGACAGTGATAAAAGTACGGTGCAGAACCCGAAGAAGAGACTGTTTTTTATAGATACCAATGCGACGCTGCCTATGATAGGAGAATATTCCCTTCCAAATATCATTTTGTACCAGTAACTGCTCAACACGGTCTCATACCCTGTGAACTTCGTGAGGGAGTAGTATCCCACTGCAATCATGGGAAGAATCATCATGAAGAATACAAGTAAAAAATAAAGATATATAGGGATATTATCGAGAGAAAAACGTAATTTTTTCTTCTGTTTGAATTTTGTAATTTTTTCTTCTTTTAGATATATACGAGAAAATTTATTGTAGAGAAACATCAGAGAAATTAAAAACATGATCTGTAAAATCGCTAGAGAACATCCCAAATTGAAATTACCTGATCGCTGTAAAAGGTAATATATCTCCACTTCCATGGTAGTGTATCGAACACCGCCGAATGCTAATACAATAGCAAAACTTGTGAAACAGAAAATGAAAGTTAGAATGGCTGATGTAAGTATTGAAGGTAGAAGAAGAGGGAACGTAACCTTTCTAAACAAAAAGAATCTCTTCGCCCCTAACGTTCTGGCAGTCTCTTCTATGTGTACGCTCAAGCGTTCCCACGAGGCACCCACTATCCGTATCACCAAAGGAAAATTGTAAAATGCATGGGCAAGAATAATAGCTTTCCAGGTATACAAAAAAGATATACGGAGATTAACATGACTTAAAAAAGAGTTTATAACACCATTGTTCCCGAATAAAACTACGAACGAAAGCACTACCAGAATCGAGGGTAAGACAAAGGGTATCATCGTAATGGATTTGAGAAATTTTCTTCCGAAAAAATCATAGTTCGAGATAATGTATGCACCAGGGAGACCCACAAGTAACGTTATTGCAGTAGAGAGAAACGCCTGTTTAAACGTGAAGTAGATTATTTTCTGGTAGTAATGATCAGTGAGTATGTAAGAAAAATTACGTGGAGATAATCCTGTTTCAAGTATAGAAACTATTGGCAGGTAAAAGAATATAAATAAAAAAAGTAAAGAAATGTAGGATTTTTTCATTCAATCATTAACTCTGCCCAGCTCTTTATCCATCTATCGAGATTCTCTGCAATTTCTTTTGAATCGAGATATAGGATCTTATCTGGTTTTACTGCATAGTCAAACGATGCTGGCAGTTCCACATTGGGATTAACAGGGAACATCCACTGTGTCAGGGGTATTTCTCTCTGAAACTCTTCTGTGAGCATCCAGTCCATGAACTTTTCAGCCAGTTCTTTATGCGGGCAGTTCTTTACAATTCCCGCTCCTTCTATCTGTAAATATCCTCCTTCTTCAGGTATGAATGCTTTGTATCTTGTTATATCTTCATATTCTACGTGGTAAGCCGGGCTTGTAGCATAACTGAGTACAATTGGAGCTTCTCCACTAGTGAACATTCCATACGCCTGATCCCATCCCGATGTAATTGTCAGAATGTTGGGTTTCAATTTTTCCCAGAAATCAAGATAATTCTCGCCGTAGATAGTTATTGTCCACAGTAAAAAGGCAGTTCCCGGCGACGATGTCCTCGGGTCCTCGAGAATGATCGCCTTTTCATACTTTGGATCTAACAATTCGTCAAATGTTTTTGGAGGGATTATGACTTCACTGTCGTACACAAAAGCGATGTATCCATAATCAAAGGGTATCACGTGGTGCGTAGGATCAAGTATAAACTGTTCCGGGACTACGTCTATCGTTTCAGGTACATAGGATACCAGTATATCGTTCTTCAGGGCTTTGGAGAGTGAATTATTGTCTATTCCTACGAGAATATCTGCCTTCGGATTGTTTTTTTCTATTATCGCTCTATTTAATACATCGCCAGCGTCTCCCACAGCCTTGAGTTCTACTTTGCAGTTATACCTTTCTTCGAAAAGAGGAACTATTTTAGGACCTATCCCCCATTCAGAGACAAATGAGTCATACGTATATATTACCAGTTTATCTTCTTCTATCTCTTCTGATACGCACCCTGCAAGTGCCAGTACAAGAGCTATTACAGAAACCAATGCTACGAATCTTTTCATGTTTGTCGTTTCTTCTATCATAATATCACCTTGTAATACTTTTTTATTAATGGATTATAAAAAGGTATCTCATTATGTTATAGGTATTGAACCGAGAAATGATCT
>DAOVEQ010000161.1 GCA_030668905.1 Thermococci archaeon | reverse complement strand
CCAAATGTTGTTTTGCCTTCATAAATCTCGGTATAAACGTTTTTCAATACTGTATTTTCAGGTATAACTTTCTTTAACATCTCTTTATCTATTTCTTCCCTTATTTTTTCTCTCCAGCTGTAATAAAACCTATTATTTTTCTTCAGTATTTTCAGTCCCTCTTTGAAGATCTTCGTATTCGGAAATGGTACCACCTTGCGGATATTTATTCTTCTCAGTAAAAGGTTTTCATCCAGAAATCCTTTTAATCCCTGATAATTTATCTCAAGTGTCTCTTTTGTCTCTCCTATCAATCCTAGAACTATATTTATCCCAGGCAAAAATTTTGGAACTCCGTTTTCTCTGAGTTTCCCATATTTGTTTAAAATCTCCACAGCTTTATAGAGCGTTTTCGGAGAGGTATTGAGATTGTTTTTTCTGATTACCTTCTCATCAAAGCTTTCCATCCCGAAGGCTGCAACGTTCCCTGAGGTACAGTACTTCACAATTGCCTTTGTTATCTTCACTCCTCCTTCAGTAACGACCCTGTTAGGATTTGCATTGTCTATATGGAGCATTTTTAAATCCATTTCACTCAATGATTTCAGTAACTTTTCTATCTCCTCATGACTCTCATATGAATAAAAACAGGGCTGTTTTCCAAGCCTGAAGTATTTGCATCCCATATCGTAAAAAGTCTTGGCTTCTCTGACAATATCTTTAACATCCCGAAACTCCACCTTTTTTAGAGGCTCGACACAGAAACTGCACCTCCCATGACATCCTCTCCCGGTTTCTATCTCTATTACCCGTATATCCTGTATCTGATTCATTATATAAGCCCCGTTAACAGCATATTTTTTTACTTTGTTATAATCGTTGATATCCAAGAAATCTTCATCCACAAGATCAAAAAAATCTTTTTTTAATCTTTCGATTCTTTTTCCACCTAATTTTTGAGTTCCAAGTCCAGCTGCCGGCCCCGTTAAAACTTTTTTTGATTTTGCGTCCTTTAAAAGATCACAGATCTCGTGTAACGTTCCCGGAACGGCACGCAGATACTTCCCGGGAGTTTGAACACCGAGAACTATGATGAGTGTGGAGGTTTTCAGTATTTTTTCTACATTTTGATAATTTACCGTAAGATTGCATGTTTTTATATCCGTTTTCTCGTTTAATCTCGTTCTTTTTATCTTTTTTTTATATTTCCAGAAGCGGAGATCGTCTATGGTAATATAGTACGAGTTTTTCAGAGCACCTGCAATGTATCGTGGATACGTTCCAAGATAGGGGGGAACACCAAGCCCTGAAGGCTCGTCAGTGTAACAGTCTATAATACAGTACTGCATGTATCTCACTTTGCGATATTAACTATTTCTATATTTCTGTTGATCTTTACTATATCCTGCGGCTTTATTTTTAAAAGAGCATGATCGCTTCCGCCTCCTCCATAAACGTACTCTTTGTTCATAACTCTTTTATCAATCAAAACTTTTATATTCAGTATGGGAGGTACTCCCCCTACTTTATATCCCGTTATATCCAAAACTTCTTCTTCTGAAGCTAACCTAATATTTTCGCAGAATTTCCTTAATTTTTTAAAATCTATAGATTTATTTCCGGGAACTATACATAAAATAGGCTCATCGCCTATCATTACCAGACTCTTTATTATTTCTCTAGAAGAAATACCCAGAAGCTCCTCAGCCTGTTTCACTGTCCTCACTTTTTCCTTAAACTCGATAAACTCTGTATCAAAACCTTTCACTCTCTCTTTTAGGTTTTCCATAGTATTCCTAATGAAGGGATGCTCTTAAAGGTTTTTATGCTTGAATGAGCAAAGATTTCTTGACAGAAGATTCGAGGCTATTCTCAATGATAAAGCTTCAACAATCATAATACTCCTTGAAAAGAAATTGATGCATGAGAGAATGTATTTATAAAATTTCAATATTTTTCTTTTTTATAACAATTTTTTGAATTCTTCTACAGTTAATCCTACCTCTCTAAGGATGCTTTTCGTAATTTTAGGATGAAGTATCTTTCCACTATGATATGGCACGGTTACTCGCTTTCCCTCTTTGTTTTTATATATTTTATGACTTCCACTTTGACGAACGAGATAAAATCCCGATTTTTCAAGCACTTTTATCATCTGAGCCGCGGTAATTCTTGGCAGTTTCTCGCTCATATTTCCACTTCTACAGATGTAAGGTTTATAATTTCGACCTGTGGTATTTCTTCTCCACTTTCCAGCATATCTTCTATGTGAAGTTTAATCGCATCTTTAATGTTTTCCAAAACCTCCTCATACGTTTTTCCCTGTGAGTAACATCCTTGAAGTTCCGGACAGTAAGCAAAATATCCATCTCTATCTTTTTCAATTACTACTGAAATTTTATACACATTTATTTTTCTCATATACATATGTCACGCACGTGACTTTAATAATTTTGTCATATTAATTTTTGAGTGCATAACCTTTTTTACTACAAGATCAAAAAGAAACTATGTTTTCTCTGAAGGTAAAAACAAGAGTATATCCAACAGAAAATGAAGAGAAAGTCAAAAGAGCCGTGAAAAACATATTCGATATAGAATTAAAAATGGAAAATGACTATATCATAGGAGAATCTGGAAAAATAGAAAGTTTAGATATCCTAAAAGAGAAACTGAAGAATCAAGCTATAAGAGACAGTGCAAGAAGTATTTTTTTAAAGAATATGGATGAAAAAAAACTAAAATTCAGCTTGAATAAAGAAACAGCTTTCGTTGGC
>DAOVEQ010000085.1 GCA_030668905.1 Thermococci archaeon | reverse complement strand
CATTAAACAAGAATACAATAATCGCCGAGGCCTGCTGCATAGGCGATAATCGGCATCTGGATAAGAAATCAGGATTAACAGAACAAGAACGTACTGCACTCCGTGCGGCTGAAATAAAGACAGAGTGGCTCAAAAAGATGGTATCAAAGGGACTTTCAGCTAAAATCGCTTATGAAGGAGAGGGAGCAGTAGGTTTCATTGAATACATGCCAATTGAGTTATCCAATTTTCATGAGGGAAAAGACCTTTATATTATCAACTGTATGGTTGCTCCGCATACTCCACCGTGGGAAGGGCCTCACAGAGAACGGGTCCCCGGATGTGGCAGTGCCTTAGTCAAAGTAATGATAGAGGATATAAAAGATAAATGCAAGGGGATTGTAACTCCTTTTGGATTCGCTTATACGGACGACATGAGAGGCTTCTTTGCAAAACTCGGTTTTGAGGAGTTTGAAAACGAAGAACTGAAGATGCTTATAAAAAAGTTTAAGCCTGTGGAACTCCCTTCATCCGTTCGTTATGAGCAGAAATATCAGTTTCAGCAGCTTCCTGGTAAAGTAGTAGTTGATATTTTCTGGTCTTCAATGTGTCCAGCAGATCCTTATACTCTTCTCAATGTAAGAGACGTTTGTAAGGAGTTTGGTGACAGAGTCATTCTCAATGAGTTCTGTGTCGATAACCGAGAAGTGCTGATAAAATATGGTATAAAGGGCGGCACATACGTTAACGGTAAGTATCCATGGAGCACCTTCGGACCCCTAGAAAAGGAAGAAATTCAGAGGATATTGGAGAAAGAAATTATGCAAATATAATAATGAGTGGTACATAATTTTTTTTCGGCAAGTCCTGCAATTTATTATTGTAATGTATCGAGGATAAAAGAAATTTTACAAAGCAAAAATTTGAGTGAGTGTGATAAGGCACGAATCTTTTATGCTGTGTGAAATCGCCCGTTACTATTCATATTTCAAGAAACTATATGTTCTTTTGCCCTTTCTCGATAGTTTAAACAATCCCCCATTTGTTACCTTAGACAGTATTTCATTTTCTTTCATGTGGTGGTCACTGAATGATAGAAACCCATTTGTTTTCAATACTCGATGTAGCTCTTTTAGTACTCCATTCGGGTCATTCAGCACGTGAAAGGTATCGTATAATAAAACTACATCTACGCTATTATCTGGCAATCCAGTTTTGCAATCGGAACAAATGGTTTTCACATTCCTCAGTTGCTTTTTTGAAGCGATACTCTGAACCCTCTGAATGGCAAGAGGATGGATATCTAGAGCGTAGATTTTCCCTGATTTGCCCGCCAATTCCACAAGAGGGATTATATAACTGCCGGGTCCACAGCCATAATCGAGTACATGAAAACCTGGTTTTATTCCTGCTTCTTTCAAGGTGTTCATGCGGGGTAAGAAGAAATCACGAAATTTGTAGCCAAAAGACATGAGTTTGAAATCAAAATTAGGTTTTGGTTTATCCATGGTAGTTTCCTCCTATTTTTTTTTAAAAGACTATTTCGCACAACGACTATTTTGTCCGTTTAACGTTTTTTACGATAATAATATTATAGATTTTGAGTTTTAAAAACTTTCGCTGCATGTCTAAACTCTTCAACTTTTCACTATCTTCGGCAAAAGATTTAAATATCGTCTAAAGAAATAGCATTAGGTGATCATGTGAGGATCATAGAGACCTCAGAAGACATAGTTCTTGCCGATATTTCAGATATAAATTATGATTTAGATACAGTTTATTTAAGAGCAGATATTAATGAGCCCCCAAGACCATCATTAAGAGTGGAACAGACTGTAAGGACGATACTTGCGATAAGACAATTGCAGAAGAAAAAAGCGAACATATTATGCACATCCCATTCTTCTATCCCCGATGGAACTCTTAAAGAGAATTTCCACGTTTTAAAAGAGATGCTGGAGAGAGAGATAGATCCCATAAACCCAGAAGTAAAGAATATTGTTTTCGTAAAATCTCTTGAGGAGATGAAGAGAGCCAATGAGAAATATAAAGAGTCATTGATATTTTTGGACAATGTAAGAAAGACCGTTCTCGAAGAGAGAAATCCACCTGCAAACTCTTCAAATACAGAATTTTGGAAGTTAATAAAAGATACCACAAAGATCAATGGTGCCCTATCTTCGTGTCATAGAGACAGTCTTTCATTGAGGGTATTTTCTGATGGGTGTTTCTGCAACTCTTATTTTGCCAGAGAATTGGAGGACATAACTAAAATTTACAACAGTGAAAATGGCAATATAAAGATATGGGGGATAGCTGGAGCGAAGAGAGATAAATTAAGGGCTATCCTTCTCACAGAGGGCAAAGAGGATCTATTGGTAAATTTAGATGGAGGGCCGATCTTTGTGCTTCTTCTCTGGGCACTTATAAATAAAGCTCCCTCTCTTGGAAGAACACTTCCGCACACTATTGGAAAACTGAACAAAGAACTTATAGAGAATTTTTTTGGAGTAAAATGGGAATCTACAAAAGCAGAAGCTTTAAAAATAGCTGAAAAAATAGACAACGGCGTCATAGATATTATACTACCTATAGACGTTTTGATAGAAGATGAGAATGGCATAGAAAAGGTAGTTGATTTAAGAGATATAGATAAAGGCAGATTTATATCCATAGGTCCAAATACAATTAAGATGATAGGGAATATATCCACAAAAAGAATATTCTTGCAAAATGGTTCTGTAGAACCTAGAGCAACATTAGAAACAAAATCCGAGTCAATAACATATCTTCTAATAAAAACTCTTTTGAAACGTGTAGATGAATTGTTTTTGAACGGTGGAGACACTGTTTCTGACGTGAGATCTTTAGAAGATGAGCTGGAACTGGCAAAATACAGGAAAGATAAACTAAGGGAGCTAGCTGTTGGTGGTTTCGTAGTGCACTGGTGGAATTATTTGAACAAGGGGAGAGATATACCCCCCGGGGTAGAGTTTGCACATATAGGGAGCCTGAGAAATCTGTATAGGGTAAGAAGAAGGCAGCAGGACTTTACTTAGGAATTTACTGACTACGGCTTTATCCTGTTCCTGTCCCTCGGAAAAAGTATACACTCTCTTATATTATCTATTTTCAGGATCTCCATGAGAAACCTTTCTATCCCCATCCCAAATCCCCCGTGAGGAGGCATCCCGTATCTGAAAACTTTCAGATAGTCCTTGAAATTCTCGGGATCCAATCCGAATTCCTGAATTCTTTTTACCAAAAGACTATGGTCATGTATTCTCTGTCCTCCAGATGTAATTTCAACACCGTTACAGTCAAGATCGAATCCTCTGCAGTATTTTCCATCTGGCATTATATAAAATATCTTGTTCTCAGGGAATTTTTTTATGAAATAATAATCTGTATTATTTTCTTTCATATACTTCCCAAGAATTTTTTCATCTTCCGTTCCGAGGTCCTCCCCCCATTTTATGTTGGATCCTCTATCATGGAGTATCTTAACAGCTTCATCATACGTTATTCTTTTAAATGGAAGCTTAGGACACTCTATTTTCACCCCCACTTCCTCTAACTCATTTTTACAGTTTTCAGATAATTTCTTAAGAGTATAATGGATAAGATTCTCCAGAATTTTCATGATATCTTCTTCATCTTTTATAAACGCCATCTCTAAATCAATTGCAGTTGACTCGTTAAGATGCCTTCTTGTATTGTGTTCCTCGGCCCTGAAATACCATGTAATCTCAAATACTCTATCAAATCCTGCAGCCATCATCATTTCTTTATAAAGCTGCGGGCTCTGTGATAAATAAGCTCTTTTTTCAAAATATTGAACGGGAAAAAGTTCGGTTCCTCCTTCGGATGCCGTAGAGATAATTTTAGGCGTATGAATCTCTATGAAATCTTCCTTTAAAAGGAATTCTCTGGTATATTTTAGTAATTCGCTTCTTATTTTAAAAATGTTAAAAATCTTTCTTTTCCTCAGGTCTAGAAATCTGTTGTCCAGTCTCGTGTCCATCTCTGCAGATACTTTTTCTGCAGGATCAAGAGGCAAAGGCGTCTCAGATTTATTGAGTATTTTTATTTTCGAGGGCAGGTACTCGAATTCAAAATCTTTTGCCCTGCTATCTTTTTTTTCACATTCTATTGTAATCACATCTTCTTTATTTAATGCGGATACCATCTCAAAGATATCTTTAGAAATCTTTTTCTTTGGAAGGACTATCTGATGTAAACCTTCTCTGTTTCTTAAAATCAGAAACTTTATCCCTCCTAAATCTCTGATTTCATGTATCCATCCTTTAAGTATCATTTTAATCACTCAAATACTATTTTTATATCTTTTTTTATTATTTTTCTTACTGCATTTTCAATTACTGATACGTCTATGGGCATCTTATCTTTTGATGCTTTATCTATTCTTATCTTATTTATTGCATCTCCCGACACAGGATAGACTATATTTACCCCAGTTATTCTAGCAGGATGAATTAACTCTCCTACAAGTTTTTTCAGATCATCTGTATCTTCCACGACTCTTATTCTTTTATTAAACTTTCTTCTCAGTATCCTGATAACTTTTCCTCCCCTGCCCACTGTGCTTCCGACATCCCCTTTACCCACGATCATTATTATTAAACCATCAGATTCTACAGATTTTTTAAATGTTATATCTCCAAGTTTGTAGTCCTTGTCTATACTATAAAGCGTTCTGGCTAATTCTATCTCCAATTTTGTTATCTCTCTTCTTTTTAACTTCTCTTTACATACATTGCAGAGAGTGTTAGTCTTAAGGCAAGTGTCACAAATAGGCATTTTCATCTTTGTCACCTGTAGTTTTATATTTTATTGAGATAAGCATATAAAAATTTTTTCGATCTCTCTAAATCAACATTTATAAAAATACCGACCGAAAGGTTTTTATATAAGTAGTTAGTTTTTATGTATATGAAAACTAAGTGTTTAGGAAAGGTGATAGCATGATAAAAAAATTTTGTATGGTAGGAATTATAGTAGGCTGTGTAATCCTTAGCGGATGCACAGTTAAAACTAAGGATGGAGAATTGTACATAAATACTGATGAAAGAGAAACAAAGACGTATCATTTCGTGGAGGAAAATTTGTTGGACAGAGAAACATTTTTGGCAGATATAGAGATAGGCAATGTGGAGATGAGATTATCGAACGGGTCTCTCTATGATATTACTACCATAGTGAAGTACAGGAAAGGGGAATCTCCCGAAGCTCCAAAAATAGAGGATCTGGGGGATACGATAATGTTTTCTGTGCCTGTCGGCGATATACACGGTACAATAGGGGATACATTCAAAAACTTGAATTTTGAAATGAACATAGGAAACGCAAAGCTTTTCTTA
>DAOVEQ010000171.1 GCA_030668905.1 Thermococci archaeon | reverse complement strand
GGAGTAATACGATTAAAAGCTTTAGAAAGAGAAAAAAAGCTTAAATTTCCAGTTATAGATGTAAATGATGCTTATTGCAAACATCTTTTCGATAACAGGCATGGAACAGGACAATCCACTTTAGACGGTATAATGAGAACGACAAACATAATTCTCGCAGGTAAAAACTTTGTTGTTGCGGGATATGGATGGGTGGGGAGAGGTATAGCGTTGAGAGCAAGAGGGATGGGAGCAAATGTTATAGTAACAGAGGTAGATCAGATAAAAGCATTGGAAGCTTATATGGACGGATTTAAGGTCATGAGAATGGAGAATGCAGCAAAGATAGGGGAGATCTTTGTTACAGCTACTGGATGTAGAGATGTTATAACTGAAAAGCACTTCCAGTTAATGAAAGATAAAGTAATTCTCTGCAACTCGGGGCATTTCAACATAGAAATAGATGTAAAATCCTTAGAAAAAATGTCCAAAAGAGAGGTAAGAAAAAACATAACAGAGTATAATTTTAACGGTAAAAGGATATATCTCTTGGGGGAGGGAAGACTCGTGAATCTGGCATGTGCAGATGGGCACGCAATAGAGATAATGGATATGAGTTTTGGTATCCAGGCACTATCCGCGGAGTATATCTTAAAAAATGATTTGATTCCAAAAGTTTACAACGTTCCAAAGGAGATAGATTATAAAGTTGCGAGAATAAAACTCGATTCTCTAGATATAAAGGTAGATCAGTTAACTGAAATACAGAAAAAATATTTGGAATCGTGGGAGATTGGAACTTAGGATATTTTTAAATGTTATATTTTTGGAATTGCAGGACCTTTTATCCCTTCTACTATCTCCTCCGAGTCCGTTATTCTATACTTTACTAAAAAAAGGGTATCTGTGGGAGTTCCCCACGGGGAGCATTTTCCATTTTCATCGAGATGTGCAAAACCAATTGCAGCATAAATGTAATTGTCGATAGTATCTGCATAGATAGCTGGGACAATACAGATCTGTTTGTAATCTTCTTCAGTATAGCTGGTCAGTTTTAAAAGTCTCTGAAATGAAAAAGATTCGTCAAAAACTCCAATATAAAAGTTAGGAACTGGCGTAATATCCCCTTCCTTGGATTTTGTTGGACCTGGTGCCCCTACAAATGCAACGTAATATCCTCCATTTCTGAAGATAGTTTTTGGATGGGCTACTTGATAAACAGCGTCTAAAGGGTCTGAAGCATCACCGGGAATAAGTTCTCTCCTCTCAATGAGATTTTTTTCCTCGTTGAACTCGAAGATCACAATTTTTGGTATTTTTCCCTCGGAAGTAATAAGGTTGTAGTTATCCTCAGAGAGAATTAAATCCCCTGCACTGAGAGTTGCAAACGGACTCCAATCAAGAATAAATTTTTCCTTGAAATTGAGATCTGTATCATAAATCCTGACAATGGTGCCTATCTTGTGACTCGGGTCGCTGTGGTAGGAACTGAGCACGTATACATGGTCACTGTAGACGTGTATAAGTGGGCTATCAGACAATTCGTAATTCTCTCCCCCATATTTATCCTCACAGTATCCTACCATCGCCTGAGACACTATATTAAGATTTTCATCGTATTTCGCCACGTACAATCCATATTTTCCAGGTGCCCAGGAACTGTGGTAGACACCATAGAAAAATTCTTCATGATATATAAATACATGATCCGGGAAATTTTCATTTTCATATTTTTTTTCTATGTCTCTGGTGAGATTTATAGGTCCTTTGAGATGATTAAGATCAGTATCATATTTTATTACGTATACATCATCCCTACCTTGGAAGCTTACATAGACAGCATCTTCGGAACAGGTCACGTTGGTGTAATAGAAAGTATCAAATCCTTTTATTTCTATGGATTTTTCCAATTCAACACCACTTAGACCAATAATCTGTTCTGGATATTTATCCACAGAAGATTCTTTCTCCTCGGGAAATGTTTCTTCATGGATTTCTTGTTGAATGCATCCACTCCAGAAAAGGAGTCCTACTAAGAATCCAATTTTTAAAACTCTAAAGATCATTGTTATTATTTTCCACTCTTTCAGAAATATCATATCCGTGAATTATTTTTCCTCTTTCCCAATAATCACAATACATTTCCTTCCAATATACTTTGTCAATCCCGAGATCCTTCCTTGACTTTTTACTTCGGATGTAAATGCAGCTTCAAAATCCTCAACCTGAATACTTTTTTCCATTTCTATCCTCATCTTTCCTTATTTTTTATATTATATTCCTAGAGATTCCTTTACTATACATTTTATGGAATATTAGTTTAAATACTTTACGGTTTGGGTAAAGATCATTCCAAGAAAGGCCATATTATTCCATAAGAAATAAGGGGCGGGGATGCAACAGTTTAGAAGAAAACTGTGCATATTAGAAGCAGTTTTTCTTTCTAAAAAGTTAGCGCACAGAATGAGATTTGAATTAATGGCAAAAATTAAACATACTGTTAAGATCATTGTATTTCTATAGATCCAGAGATCGAAGCATAACTTCAAGA
>DAOVEQ010000222.1 GCA_030668905.1 Thermococci archaeon | reverse complement strand
TTTTCTATGGCATCGATTATCTCGTTGAAGTTATGTCCATTGACCTCTGTCACGTGCCATCCGAATGCTTTGAATTTAAATGGCAGAGGTTCTAAGGACATGATCGTTTCTGTATTTCCGTCGATCTGCAGCCTATTTCTGTCCACGATAGCCGTAATATTACCTAATTTATAGTGTGCTGCTGCCATCGCTGCCTCCCATACCTCTCCGCACTGCAGTTCTCCGTCCCCCAAAAGGACAAATACCCTGTAGAGTCTACTGTCTAGGCGCGCCCCGAGCGCCATGCCTACTGCAACTGACAATCCCTGCCCAAGTGATCCCGTGCATATATCTATCCCTGGTATTTTCATGGAAGGGTGTCCCTGAAGTCTTGAACCGAGCTTTCTGAGAGTCAAAAGCTCTTTAACATCAAAATATCCACTCTCTGCTAATGCAGCATAGAGAGCTGGACAGCTGTGCCCCTTACTCAACACAAACCGATCTCTGTTCTCCCATTTAGGATTTTTTGGATCATGTTTCATTATATGAAAGTACAAAGCTGTTATAATATCTGTTGCAGAGAGAGATCCTCCAGGATGCCCTGATCCCGCTTCGTATATCTCTCTGATGATGTGTTTTCTTATTTTAAGAGCCATCTCTTCAAGTCTTTTTGTTCTTTCTTCTCTGGATTTAACAAAGTTTTCCTTCATAGTTATCATCTGTTTTAGTATCATATATACTACTTAAATGAGTTTTGATTGTATGTTTTAATAAGTTTTCCAAGAGAGAATAAGAAAAAATTATTCTCATCTTTTGTGCCTATGGATACTCTAATAAACTCTGAGGACAACTGATTTGAAAGATCAAAGACTAATACTCCAGCTTTTTTAAGCTCTCTTGCTGCATCCGGTATCCCTGTTTTCATAAGCAAAAAATTAGTCTTACTTGGATAAACTTCTATCCCCATTTTAGCTACTTCTTTTTGTACCCTTTTTCTTTCATCTATAATCTTATTTACATTCTTTTTCATGTAATCTATATTTTTTAACGCTTCTATAGCTGCATAGACACTTGGCAATGGGAGAAAAGTATCAAAT
>DAOVEQ010000110.1 GCA_030668905.1 Thermococci archaeon | reverse complement strand
ATTGATCACATAAAATAAGGAAGCGATACCTTATGACAACAAAAAACAATTCGAAAAAGTCAATAGATGAATACAAAGTAATCTACCGAAAAAAGGAATTATCTGAGAAAAAAAAGAAAGAAATTCTCAAAAAACTGTGTGATATTCTTGGTTCAGAAAACGTTTCAGACAAAGAGATAGATAAGATATCCTATTCAAAGGATTACTGGCCTATAGCATTGAGATGGATGCTTGAGGGAAAAATCCCAGCTCTTCCAGATTACATAGTCTGGCCAGAAAATACAAAACATATATCCGATGTTATAAAACTTGCCAATGAAGAAGAAATACCGATTATACCTTTCGGAGAAGGCTCTGGGGTCATGGGGGGAGCGATTCCGATTAAGGGAGGAATCGTTGTTGACATGAAAAAGATGAATAAAACTCTAGAAATAAATAAAAAAAATTTAACCATAACAGTTCAAACAGGAATAAATGGGATGAACCTTGAAAGGACGTTGAACAAAGAAGGATACACATTCGGGCATAATCCACAGTCACTTTACTGTTCTACGCTGGGAGGATGGCTTGCCTGTCGTGCCGCCGGACAGTTTTCCACCAAGTACGGAAAAATAGATGACATGGTAATCTCTCTGGAAGCTGTTCTTCCCCAGGGAGAAATAATAAGATCGAAAAACGTTCCTAAATCTTCTACGGGGCCAAGAACAGATAAATTATTGCTGGGATCAGAAGGAACTCTGGGGATTATCACAGAGTCTACTTTAAAAATTTGGCCCTATCCGGAAAAAAGAACACTTCAATCATATGCATTTGAAGATTTGAAAGATGGCTTAGAGTCGATCAGAAAAATCTTGAGAAAGGGAATATTCCCTGCGGTTATTCGATTATATGATAAGATAGAGACAGCCAGACATTTTTATCAGACGAAGAAAGCAAAGGGAAAATATATGCTTATTCTTGTGATGGAAGGAGATAAAGAATTGGTTGATCTGGAAGAAAGAGTTTCTCATGAAATATGCGAGGAGCATGGAGGCATAAAATGTGGAGAAGAACCTGTTTTGCACTGGTTTGACACGAGATTCAATGTGAAAGAAGCATCGGAGTTTGCACCTCGCGACGTCATTTTTGATACTATCGAAGTTTCTGTAAATTGGGATAAATCTGTAGAGTTGTACAATTCTATGATCTTTTCTATGAAAAATATTGAGGGTGTGATCCTTGCATCCGCCCACGCATCACATTTCTATCCTCAAGGTGTCTGCTTTTATTTCACCTTTGGAGGAACTCCAGTCAAAAACATTGCTCCGAATGATCTCTACAAATCTGTCTGGAACGCCGCAATGAGATCGTGTATAGACGCGGGGGGATCTATAAGTCATCATCACGGTATAGGCATCATGCGTGCTTCATGGATAGAGAAAGAATTAGGACAGAGTTTTGAAGTACTTAAAAGAATAAAGAAAACCTTAGACCCTAAAAATATAATGAATCCTGGTAAAATGGGGTTATGAGATGCTCGATAAGGTTAAGAAATATTCGTGGATTATGAGTGCCATTTCTAAACTCAAATGGTCGACAAAAAAAGAAGTAATAACTCATTTCTTGACATCGAAAAAAAAATATATTCCAAAGAAAAAAACGAATGCAGATGTGGATAATATACTAAAATGTGCACTCTGTCCAAATATGTGCAGATTCGATTGCCCTGTGTTGCGCGTTGAGAAATCTGAAACATCTTCACCCTCTGGAAAAGCAAGAATCGCTTATCTATTGGAGATGAATAGATTAAATTTTTCAGACGATGTCATGGATTTGATGTATAAATGCGCCAGTTGTGACGCGTGCAAAGAGTGGTGTCCCTTTGATTTTTCATTGGGAGAACTCTTAATAGGCGTAAGAAAGGACATCGTAGAAAAAGGATTAGTTCCTTCTTCTCTGACAATATTCAAAGAAAAGTTGGAAGAAAATCACACCATATATGAGGAAGGTATTACCTCTCTGGGTTTAGAGGCGAAAAAGGGAGATGTTCTCTATTTCGCGGGCTGCACAACTTTGAATAAAAGGAAGGAAGTTGCAAATGCTAATATAAAAATCCTTGAAAAAGCTGAAATAAATTTTACTGTTTTATCTGACGAGTGGTGCTGCGGTGCTCCTTTATCAATTTTAGGTTTTGGTAGTGATTTCAAGAAGTTTGCGGAACATAATGTAAAAACTATTAAAGAGAGCGGATGTAAAACAATGATCTGTGGCTGTCCAGAGTGCGTTCACACATTTAAAGAACTGTATCCTCGAATTGGACTAAAGTTGAATGTAGAGATCTTGCATACATCCCAGTTTTTACTGAGGTTGGTTGAAGAAGGAAAAATAAAAATGAGACACCTTAAAAAGGAGTACGTCTATCACGATCCATGTGTACTGTCAAGAAGATTAGATATCTGTGAAGAGCCGAGAAAACTGCTCAAAAATATTCCCGAACTAAAACTTAAAGAAGCACAATTCGATCGTAAAGAAACGAGATGCTGTGGGATGGGAGGTATGCTGGGGGTTACCAATCCAAAAATCTCTTTAGAGATGGCAAAGAACAGAGTTTCTGGATTGAGAGAAGCATGTAATTCTATAGTTACTGCATGTCCTACCTGTGAATTGGCATTCAAAAATGTGAACAAAAAACTCAAGGTACTGGATTTATCCGAATTAATTTTGGAAACTATGGAGAAGCAAAATGAAAGATAACGATCAAAAAATTGCGGAAAAACTCAAAAAGAAAGAATTTTCGAAGATCAAAATTTCCGTAAAAAAAGGGATCGTGTATCTTGACGGAGAAGTTAACTCGTGGAGCGAAGTCATTGAGTTAGGTCATGCGGCTGGTGAAATGAAGGAAGTTAAGGGTGTAATAAATAATATACTTGCCAGAGAAGTTAAAGAAAAAAAACGAGAGAAAAATTTACCAAAAGGTACGTACAATCCGCATTTACCTAAAAGAGCGGATGTTGTTATAATTGGTGGGGGTGTGATAGGCTGCTTCATTGCGAGAGAACTCTCACGTTATAATTTAGAGATTGTACTTTTGGAAAAAGAATCGGATGTTGCATGTGGGGCAACGAAAGCTAACAGCGGCCAGATTCATACGGGAGTGGGTGAGGAATCTGGTACATTGAAAAAGAAACTCTGTGCCGAGGCATGGCCAATGTACGATAAAATAACTGAAGAATTAGATGTTCCTTTCAAAAGAAATGGGTTATTAGTCGTAATAACAAAGGATACCCTCCCAAAAATCCCTTCTTTTATTGGGAATTTCATTTCCAAGTACATAAGTCCATACATCGTTGTAAGAAAGGGAAAGGATGTGGGCGATAAACCTAGAATTATAAAACGAGAAGAGCTACTGAGAATGGAACCAAATATAACAGATAGAGCACTTGTTGCTGTTTTCATGCCAGGTTATGGAATAATCTGTCCATACAAACTAACCATTGCTTCGGCAGAAAACGCGATACAGAATGGTACAAAAGTTTTACTCGAGACGGAAGTGAGAGACATATTAGTTGAAGATAAAAAAGTAAGAGGGGTCATGACAAATCGAGGAACGATCGAAACACAATTTGTCACAAATGCTGCGGGCATATTCGCAGATGAAATCGCTGAGATGGCTGGAGCGAAAGAATTCACTATCCATCCGAGGAAAGGCAGCATTCTCTTGTTTGATAAGGAAAAAGAAGGATACGTCAATCATCAGGTGAGTGAACTGAGATTCCCGCAAGACCCTTATACAAAAGGTGGAGGTGTACTCATGACAGTGGACGGGAATATAAACTGGGGCCCCACAGCTATCGAAATTCCTGATAAAGAAGATAAATCTGTTACACGCGAAGAAATAGAAGGAATGTTTGAAAAATATGGCTTTACTTTTCCTAATTTTCCAAAGAACTCGGTAATCACGTACTTCGCCGGTCTGAGAGCAGCTACGTATAAGGAAGATTTCTTTATCGAAGCATCGAAAAATATTCGAGGGTTTGTTAATGTCGCGGGCATTCAGTCCCCTGGTTTAACTGCTGCTCCAGCGATTGCAGAGATGGTTTTAAAAATTTTAAAAGATGCAGGTTTAAAAATGGAAGAGAAAGAAAATTTTAATCCAGAGAGAAAAGTGTCTCCAGCTTTCGACAAGTTGAGTGTAGAAGAAAAAAAGAAACTTATAGAAAAGAATC
>DAOVEQ010000154.1 GCA_030668905.1 Thermococci archaeon | reverse complement strand
TCCTATTAACAACTTTTGGGAGCTCTGTCATAGCCATCTTTAAAAGTCTAGGTTTTTTAAGAGTACCACCTTTCTTAATTATCTCGGTAGCTTTTTTTATTAGATCGAAGAATTTATCCACATCCACAAAATCGTTTATAGGAATTATCTCATGCCCGTCATCTGTATCTTTTATGAATACATATGTTGCAGAACCGCAGTGAGGATGGCATGTAAACTCTGGCTGCGGAACACCTCTCAAAACTTCGACAAGTTTTGATATGGATACGACACACGGGATGGGATAGAAATCCTTTGCTTTTATCTGGCCGTTTGTCTGCTCTTCAACAATTTTTTCGAAATCCGGGATTGTTATTCTCTGTTCTTTTAATTCTTCTGTCGAGATTCTTCCTGTAAATGAGACAGGCTGTATATTCACGCTTCTTACAATATCGATATTGTCGATGGCAAACCTTATAATATCCCCCATTTGATCATCATTCATACCTTTTACAAGTGTTGGAACTAACGTAATAGCCAATTTAGCCTTTCTGCAGACTTCGATAACTTTTAATTTTTCTGGGAGAAGATTTCTGCCTCTAGCTATTACATATGGTTTCTCGGTGAGCCCATCAAATTGTAAATATATTATATTCAATCCTGCATCTTTCAGTTTTTGAGCAAGTTCAGGCTCGTAAGCAAGTCTCAAACCATTTGTAGCAATCTGTACATGAGTATACCCGACATCTTTGGCGAGTTTTACCAGCTCAACTATATCGTCTCTCATCAAAGGCTCTCCACCCGAATACTGTATTGCTTTGGCACCTACAGGCATTTCATTTTTCATGTTTTCAAGCATCTCTTTTATCTGGTCTACAGTCGGTTCATAAACATATCCCGCCGCATTTGCATTTGCAAAACATATGGGACATTTTAAGTTGCATCTGTTGGTGACGTCTATAAGTCCCAATACGGTATGTGATTTGTGATTTGGACAGAGCCCGCAGTCAAATGGGCAGCCTTTAAGCTCTTTCGTATTTGGATTCTGCACCCCCGTTTCATCTGCCATGTATCTTTTTGCTCTCTTATACATCTCTGCATCACTCCAGAACACATCCTCAAAATGCCCGTGCTCTTCACAGTCCTTTTCTATGATCACTTTACCGTCTACTTCTCTGAGTCTTGCTTCTATCCTCTTAAAACACACGGGACATATACTTTTTGTGGTATCTAAAATTTTTCCATCACTCATATTTTTCACCCCTTTTTTTCTATGAGAATATATCTCACTTTTTATATTTTTTAATTTATTATTAAAATTTCTTTCAAGAGCTTCTATTGCATCCTCTTCTGGCATTGCTCTGTAAAAATAGATCTTCCTTTTTTCTTCTTTTTTTATGATCTTTTTTTGTAAAAGATCTTTTATGTTCTCTCTTACGCTTCTTTCTGAAATCTCCAGTCTCTCCGTAATCTCCTTTACTGTTGAAGGTCTTTTGGAGTCCAAGAGGTACCTGTAAATATCTATCTCGTTCTGTGTCAAACCAAACATATTCAAAGCTTCTTCTATCATAGTATCACTGAAACTCAATTTTCATGGTATGAAAAATTTCTTTCATGGGTATTTAAAACTTTCGTTTCTCTGAATCAATGATTTCATATTCCAAATGTTTACCTCTGTTTGAATAAAAGACTAAAGTTTCTTGAGTGTACGGAAACGCTATTATACCATGATACTTTCCAAACTTTGAAAAGAAATAGAGATCAGCCTCAGAAGGAGACGT
This sequence comes from Thermococci archaeon, assembly GCA_030668905.1. Classification (GTDB taxonomy): domain Archaea; phylum Methanobacteriota_B; class Thermococci; order Methanofastidiosales; family B48-G16; genus B48-G16. Next base: position 1,249 of record DAOVEQ010000154.1, on the reverse strand, counting down.
ATTGGGAATAGGGTGAGAATGTACTGTTCCTTTTATATCCCGATCGATTGGTAGAGAATTCCAATCTATTATGGATCCTGTTTTGCCAAAAAAGGAAACAGGAGAAAAGATCAATTCTGTTATTATACCATTTTTTTCTCTCAAAAATGAAGCAAATTCATCTGGATGCATATTTTTTGCTGTTGCGCACAGAAATTCTACAAGTTCTTTGTCTATTTTTAACATTCGATCAACTTGTATTTTCCTGATCCGAGACCTATTTTTTCACCATATGTAATGAAGGCATTGTAATTTACAGAGGTGAATTTCAAGTTTTCTTCTCCTACTAAATCTATACTTGCTTTTTCCAGTGCTATCGGATCATGAGAAGCAGTTATTCCTATATCCTTTACAACAGAGTGATCGCTCCAAGGCACACAGTCGCAGTGAGATGTAATATCCATCAAAAAATTAAAAAAAGCAGATTTTTTATCTTTTAAAACTCCATAAGCATACTCATCTATCTTCTCAATAAGAATTTCATTTGTTTGATTACTCTTTGTACGCATAGCATTCTGGAGACAGAGAGTTATACATTCGCCGCACCCTATGCATAGATTATAATCTACAATTGCTTTATCTTCGATAGTTATCGCATTCACAGGACAGTTAGCTGCACAGATACCGCATGCTATACATCTTTTATTTGCAGACGGTTTTATATTTGCATGCACCTGCTGTTTTCCGGCTCTGTCTCCAGATCCCATCCCTATATTTTTCAAAGTTCCACCTATTCCCGTCATTACATGGCCCTTAAAATGACTCAGTCCTATTAAAACATCACTTTCCGCAATTGCTGCTGCAATTCTCACTTTTTTAAAATGGTTCAGATCTACCCTGATCTCTTTTTTATCGTTTCCTTTTAAACCGTCCGCAATAATGACCGGGCATCCCACGACTTCAGGTACAAAGCCATTTCTTATCGCACAGTTCAAATGATCGACGGCATTTGATCTCATCCCGTGATAAAGTGTATTTGAATCTGTTAAGAAAGGTTTACCACCGTACTCTTTGATCTTATCCACTACTGCTCTCACATAAACAGGTCTCAGGAACGTAGTATTTCCGAGCTCTCCAAAATGTACTTTTAAAGCTACCATATCTCCTCTATCTATTTTATCTTCCAGCTTCAGAAGATCGCAGATTCTGGAAATTTTATTGAACATGTTCTCCTTTTCGGAGTTAGCCTTAAACCTCGCCAGATAAACTT
>DAOVEQ010000152.1 GCA_030668905.1 Thermococci archaeon | reverse complement strand
TTTACCCAAGTTGTATAAGCAGGAAACACTTGCAACAATTATAATATCTTTTCTTTCCTGTAGAGATGCAACAGCCTTTATTTTTAACAGTTCTAAAGCTTCGTTCAATTCAAACTTTTTCTCCAAGAAAATATCTTTCTCAGGAATATACGCTTCAGGTCTGAAATAATCGTAAAATGAAACAAAGTATTCTACACTATTTTCCGGAAAAAGATCTTTAAATTCCAGATATAACTGAGCAGCCAGAATTTTGTTTGGAGATATTACCAGTGTGGGTAGATTTACCTTATTGATGACGTTGGCAATTGTAAAAGTTTTCCCGGAGCCAGTAACTCCTAAAAGCGTTTGATATTTATATCTACCCAGTCCCCCAGATAATTTCTCTATAGCCTGTTCCTGATCGCCCTTAGGAGCTAAATTTGTACGAAGCTTGAACATCACTACTACATTCGTTTCAGAGATAAAAAAGTTAATCCTTGAATTTCTGTTTATTGCTCTACTTCCAACAATACCTTACCCAAGAGTTCGGTAAGTTGTTCACCAGTTTTATATCCTGTTATCCTGTATAAAGCTTTTCCTTCGCTATCCAAGATCAATAATGTAGGAAGTGCGTCATGAACGTATACCTGATATTTTTGTACATAAATCTCTTTGTTAGCTTCTATATCAAGATCGAAAAATACAGGCACAAAATTCTCATTTACAAGTTTTATGACCCCTTCTTCTTTGTACGTTATTTCTTCCAATTTCCTGCACCAGCCACAATTATCAGCATTGAAATCTACTAAAATAAGTTTGTTTCCATTCTTTGCTATTTCTTTCGCTTCTTCTACATCGTATACCCATGTAATTGAGGTTTTTTCCTTAGGTGTCTCTGTTATCGCGGGTGTTTCTGCCGGTTCAGGCGTTTTGATACTATCCTCTTCACCGATACATCCCAATAAAAGACTGAAAATTAAAATTAGAACTATTTTTCTCATATTACCACTCCATTATTCTCCCTTTAACGAGTTCTGACCATGTTTCTACATCTTTTAATAAATTCTCCTTTATCTTTTCTTTCGATATTGAGTAGTATACAAAATTGTATCCTCTCCTCATGTTAACAGCTTTTCTCATTATCATTCCTCTGTTAATGAGTTGGCTGAGTGTTTTCTGGACAGATGTCCTGTGTTTACCCAGAGACTCTGATATACCAACTACCCTTGAGTTAGGATTCTTAAGAAGGAAAAGAAGTACCTTTCCTTCCAGTTCATTTAAGCCTAAAAGACAACGAATAAGTTCATCTTTATTTAGGGAGTCCAGCTGCATTTTTGAGCATAGATTCTCGCTTAAAAAGAACCTCATCCCATCACTTGTTTTAACTTTCCTTCTAAAATATGCTTCGGAACTGCACCGATAACATTATCGACCAAACGTCCATCTCTGAAAAACAATACTGTGGGAATGCTCATGATCCCGAATTTTGATGCAACGCCCCTGTTCCCATCCACATCAAGTTTTCCTACAGCTACCATGTCTCCGTACTCTTCAGCTATCTTTTCAATTGAAGGAGCTATTATTCTGCACGGCATGCACCATGCAGCCCAGCAGTCTACCATCGCATATTTCTTTCTTGTTATAAAATCGTTAAAACTATTCTCTGTAATTTTTACAGGTTTTTTTGATTTTTTTATCATCTTTTCCAGTTTTTCCTTTTTTATCTTTTCAACTTCATCCATCATATCACCTCCTTGTTTTTAGAAGAACCATTTAAAAACTTTTCTCAAATATGTTCAACATCTTTGCACAATTATTGAAAAACTTATTTAAATAGAGGGTATAGGAAATAAGTTAATGGTTTTTTCGAGAAGATCAGAACTTTCCATTCGCATGAGTCTTTTATTCTTCTTGATTCTTTCATTTCTTTTTATTAACAACTTAGATAATAAAATTATTCTTATCTCTCCAGTTAATTTCTTTTTAAAAAAGCGACGAAGGTGTTATTATGGATAGAAAACATGAGAAAGCAACGAAAGCGATACTAGATATCTCCGAGGATATACTTGAAAAGAAAGACCTCCCGGAGATTTTGGATAAAATAACTTCTACAATCGGGACTCTTTTTGGATATAAAAGAGTTGTTCTTACACTCTGGGATAAAAATTTTAATGTTTGGTACTCCACCTTCTATGGTCTTAAAGAAGAGGAAATAAAGGTTCTAAAAGGAAGAATAATGTCCAGGGGAGAAAGGGCACTCATACTGAATGAAAAGTATAGGATGAGCAATTCGTATTTTATACCGGAAGAAGATAATCCCCTGATAAAGAAAGTGCTTCCTGGCAGTTCTATCGGAGAATGGAAATCTCTTGATGCTTTAATAGTTCCTTTAAGGATTAAAGGAAAGATTAGTGGGATACTCTCCCTGGACGAGCCGATTTCCGGGAAAAGACCTACAGAAGAAAGTTTAAAGAATATTGAGATCTTTGCTGATCAGGCTTCTCTGGCAATAGAAAATGAAAAGATAATAAAAAAAGAGATGAAATTTGCTCAGAAACTTAAAACTCTTAATAATATCAGCAGGGAAATGTCTAAACTCGTGGATTTAGAGAATCTTTTTTATAGGATCCCAGAGTTGATCAGGAGAACATACAATCTCCCTTTTGTTGGGCTGGGCATTTTTGATGGAAAAAATATTATTTTTAAACATTACTCGACTCAATTCGGACAGATCGATAATCCTCTTATTTCAAAACTTGAGAGGGGTCTTATTGGTTGGGCCGCTCATAATAAAAAAACTCTATATGTTAAAGATATTTCAAAAGATCCCAGATATTTTAAATATTTTGAAGAGACGAGATCTGAGCTGGTAATACCCATACTGAGCGAGGAAAATTTATTGGGTGTTCTGGACTTCCAGAGTAATGAGATAGATTATTTCACCTCTGAAGACATTTTGATTCTTGAAAATTTGACAGATCAAATTGCTATAACTATAAAAAACTCGCAGCTTTTTGAAAAGATCAAAAATGAGAAAAAAATGCAAGAATTCTTTATATCCATGATCTCTCATGATTTAAAGACACCTCTCCAGGTTAT
>DAOVEQ010000157.1 GCA_030668905.1 Thermococci archaeon | reverse complement strand
TCTTAAGTCCTACACCAGCGTTACTCAAAACTGCATCTGGAATAAGATCTTTATTACTACTTTCTAAAGTACCAAAGATATAAGGAATACCACAAGGAATTAATACTTCCTTTTCCTTTCTAACTATCAAAACATCCTTCTGCGGATAATTTGACTTTGCAGTTACTGCGGTAATTATACCTGCAGGGCCTCCACCTATTATTAAAACATTTGTTTTTTCCATACTACATCACCTTTTATCTTCTTTATTATAGGTTAAAAATATTTAAAAGTTTTTGGTATGTTCTATCTCCTATTCACTCAAGAATTTATGAATGTCTGCTGCTGCTATTTTTCCTTCACCCATGGCTGCGATCACCGTCGCTCCTCCAGAAGCTATATCTCCTCCTGCCCACACTTTTTTGAGAGATGTTCTTCCATTCTCATCGACAATAATGTTCCCCCATTTTGCTGTCTTAAGACCTTTTGTTGCTTCTGGAACGAGAGGATTTGGACTCTGACCGCACCCTATAATCACCATATCTACATCTAAAGGAAACTCCGAACCTGAAATAGGTATCGGCCTTCTTCTTCCAGATTCATCTGGCTCTCCAAGCTTCATCTTTATACATTTCATCCCTTTAACCCAGTTATTCTCATCCCCTATGATCTCTGTTGGGTTTGTCAAGAACATGAACTCTATTCCTTCTTCTTTTGCATGTTCTATTTCTTCATTTCTTGCCGGCATCTCCTTCTCAGATCGTCTGTAAACTATGTACACCTTATCGGCTCCAACTCGCAGTGCAGTTCTCGCTGAGTCCATTGCCGTGTTACCACCACCGATAACGGCTATTCTCTTTCCCTTTTTTACAGGGGTATCATACTCTGGAAAGAGATAAGCTTTCATTAGGTTTACCCTCGTTAAAAACTCATTTGCAGAGTAGACTCCATTTAAATTTTCGCCAGGAATATTCAAAAAGCGCGGAAGACCTGCACCTGTGCCAATAAAAACGGCATCATACTCCTCGAGCAATTCTTCTATGGATAATATCTTCCCTATAACGAAGTCTGTCTTTACCTCAGATCCAAGCTTTTTAATATAATCTATTTCAATCTCTACAATCTTCTTTGGCAGTCTGTACTCTGGAATCCCGTAAACTAAAACACCACCTGGTTTGTGGAGCGATTCAAATATAGTCACCTCATAACCTAGTTTCGCGAGATCACCTGCACACGTGAGTCCGGCAGGACCTGATCCCACGACTGCAACTTTTTTTCCAGTAGGTTTTGTTTTTTTTGGATGTTTTATACCATTTTTTATCTCCCAGTCCGCAACAAATCTTTCAAGTCTTCCTACTCCCACAGGTTCAAATTTCTTTCCCATGACACAGAATTTTTCGCACTGGTTCTCTTGTGGACACACCCTACCGCAGATAGCGGGAAGATTGTTTTTCTCTTTTATTTTTTTTATTGCCTCATCGAATTTTGCTTCTTTTATAAGCTTTATGAACGCTGGAATGTCTATGTATACAGGACATCCTTTGATACATGGCGAATCTTTGCATTGAAGGCATCTGCTCGCTTCTTTTAAAGCATCTTCAAGACTATACCCTAATGCAACTTCATGAAAATTTTTTATTCTTTTCTTTGGATCCTGTTCTTTAATTTTTGTTTTTTCTTTAATTAACGTCATTCGCATTCCCCCTCAAATAACTCCATTGCTTTTCTTTCCTCATCAAGGTATATCTTTTGTCTCTCCATTAACAGTTTAAAATCCACAAGATGTGCATCGAAATCAGGACCGTCGACACAAGCAAACTTCGTTTCTCCACCAACAGAAACTCTGCATGCCCCACACATTCCAGTTCCATCGACCATTATGGAGTTCAGAGATGCTATTGTCTTTACATTGTAAGGCTTCGTTACCCTTGCTGTTACCATCATCATTATCGCAGGACCAATCGTTACTACCCTGTCAATCTTTTCTTTTTCAAGCAGTTCTTTAAGAACATCGGAAACAAATCCTTTCCTTACATACGATCCATCATCCGTCGTTATGTAGAGTCTATCTGAAACATTTCTCATCTCTTCTTCCAGTATTATTAACTCTTTAGTTCTTGCACCTATAATCGAAATTACTTCATTTCCCTCCTCTTTAAATGCTTTTGCCTGTGGATAGAGAGGAGCAATGCCAACGCCTCCCCCAATGCAGACAACTTTTCCAAATTTTTTTATTTCTGCAGGTTTCCCAAGGGGACCTATAACATTCTCTATTGCCTCTCCAGCTTTGAGTAATCCTAACTGTTTAGTCGATTTTCCAACTTCTTGGAATATAATCCTTACAGTTCCACTTTCTTTGTCTGCATCCACTATCGTTAATGGTATTCGCTCTCCCTTTTCGTCAATCTTTATGATTACAAACTGTCCAGCCTTGAACTTTTTAGCTATCAAGGATGCCCCTATATCGAAAAGCTTAACACTCTCACTCAATTGCTTTTTATAAACTATCCTGTGCATAGTATCACCGTCAAAAAAACTATGAAATCTTAATTTAAAAGGTTATGGTTGGAATTATTAAATTGACAAAAGAAGTATTCTAAGAAAAAAAAGTATAAGAAATAAACTCTATAAATCTCGCTTTTTTTCCAGAAAACTTTTTAAAGTCTCCTTTTTTAATAGTTTATAGGTGATTAAAATGAAAAAACTGATAGAGAGAGCAGCAAAAAACGTGAAAGATGAATATAAAGTAAGAATACTTATAGATCCAGAGGAATCAGATATTCTCAGTTCTGGAATAATCCCTAAGAATATAAAAACGAATGTTTACAAATCTCACTTGGGGATCTATATAGAGTTAATAGGAAAAGCAGAAGATGTTATGAGAACTGAGATAGCTATAAGAAGAGCT
>DAOVEQ010000023.1 GCA_030668905.1 Thermococci archaeon | reverse complement strand
GCTCTACACTCGTTATTTTTCCTCCTCGCTTTTTAGCTATCTCTATTAAAGCCAGAATAAAATCAGATTCCATTTTAACAGCTCCGCATTTATTTCCATGAACTTCTTTCAATAATTGGATATATATAAGCCTTTCTCTATGCCCATGATAAGGAATCCTTATCAAAAGTTTTAAATATCAAAGGTTTTTATATAGATAAGGTGTTTAGGTGAACAAGAAAAAATTAATAGCGTATATTCGTTTGGAGAGGCCGCAGTTTTCTGTCATGGGTCTCTCATCTGCTTGTGCGGGAATGATAGCTGCATATAGGGGCATTCCTGATATTAGTTTACTCTTGGGAGTATGCTTTTTATTCTGGTTTTTACCTAATATCGCCCATATAGCCAACGATTATTTTGACAGAGAGATAGATAAATACGCAAGACCTGATGCGCCTCTCCCATCAGGTGATCTCTCTCCAGAAGAAGCTAAAAAAGATATGATACTTCATTATATAATAGCTCCTCCTTTGATAATCCTCATCGTAAAAGCTTTACCCGTAGAAACGATTCCTTTGATGATAGTAGCATTTTTTGGGTTGGCGCTAACTGCAATATACTCTGTTCCACCAATAAGAATGAGAAAAATGGGTATCTTAAAGGATATTACCGTCGGTCTGGCGGCCCCGACAGCATTTCTAGGTGGATGGGTAGCAATAAGAGGGTGGTCTATTGGTATTGAGCCGTTGGTGTTAGTATCTGGATACGTTTTACTGTTTACTTGTTCACAAATGTTAGCGGATATACATGACATGAAAGGAGAAAAGACAGCAGGATGCAGAACATTACCTGTTACGATAGGGATCAAAAATACATTTAATCTCTCGTTTTCCTTGGGGATTCTGTCTGTCTTGGTTATTCCAATACCGATTATTATGGGATGGTTTAATAAGTATTATACAATATTGGGAGCATTTGTCATGTTCTGGATTATCATTACATATATAGGATGTTTTGTTAATTTCGATCCAGAAAAAGGAAGAGAGTGGAACAATAAACTACTTATAGGGGTAATGCTATATACTATAGCAATTATAATTGGAAGCGTATAAGTATGGAAGAAGAGGTCTTAAAGATACTCTCTAAAAAAGAAATGAGAGTTGGTGAACTAAAGGAAAAAATAAAAGATGAAAAGCTTAACATAGTCTTAGAAGAAATGAAGGAATCAGGGCTAATCTTTGTTAAAAAAGATCAGAGTTATTCAATTACTCTTCTGGGCAAGTTTTTGGCTTTGAGACTAAAAGAGACATATGAAAGTATAATAGAAAAAAAAGATCTATTCGATTTTTTCAGAACAAGAATTCCATCTATAATTCCAGACGAACTTCTTTCAAAGTTTAGATTCTGTGAAGATTTCCAGATTATAGGAAAGCCTGATCTTGTAGAGAGGCACGAAGAGATATTAAACAAAGCAATCAGTATGCAGCCTTACGCAGAAAAGGAAATGTGTATTTCTTCGCCAATAGTGTTCAAACCTGGTACAATGCATATAGTAGCAGCATTGAAAAAGAGACCAAAGACCCGTGTTATTGTTTCAGAAAAAGAATATGAGAAGAACAAGATTTTTATAAAAGTATCAGAAAAAGTCTCAAACTTGAAAACAAGAATAATAGATACTGAAACTCAGTATATGGGCTTGCTATATGTTGACGGTATCTCCTCCTTTTTCGGATTCTGGGATTTAGAAGATAAACCAGGATGGGACGCAGTCATCACTACAGGAAACAAAGACTGCGTTGCCTGGGTAAAAGAGAACTTTGATTACATGTGGGACAAGTTTGCAAGAAAACCTTGAACTGAGAAAACTCTTTAAAGATAAAACTCTAAAAGATGATATGATCGTTCACACCGCAGACTCTCATTTAGGGATCACGAGATACTTCAAGATAGATCCTGAGACAGGGTTGAATATTCGTCTTCTGGATTTCTGTTATGCTTTCAGGGAAGTTATAGATTTTGTGGTGGAGAACAAGCCTGAACTTTTTTTAATATCAGGAGATCTCTTCGATAAGGTCAATCCAACAAATTTCATCAGAAAATTTATTCAAAAAGAACTTTTCAGAGTTTCTGAGGTAAATGTAAATACGTTTATAATACCGGGAAATCATGAGACTCCAAGAACGAGGGGAGTAACAAATCCACTGGCACTTTACATGTCTATCCCTCATATATTCGTAGGATTAAAGCCATTCGAAAAAAAGATAGGAAATTATAAAATATATGGTGTTCCTTACACCGAGAATCCGGAAGATCATATAAAAAGACCCGAGAGAGGATATAAAAATATATTAATGCTTCACACTACTATAGAAGGCTCGAAACTTTCAAGCGAAAGATACATGTCATTTGATGAGAGTACTATTCTACCTTCAAAGATCCCTGAGTATGACTATGTTGCTCTCGGGCACATCCATAAGTTTCAGATATTAAAAGAAAGATTTGTTTATCCGGGGTCTCTTGAAAAGTATGACTTCTCTGAGATAGAGGATGATAAAGGTTTTGTCGTGATCGATAAGAACATTGAGTTTGTTAAAACGAAAACAAGAGAGATGATAGATCTCAATATCTCGTGTGAAAATAAAACAGGGTTTGAGATCACAGAGGAAGCATTGGAAAAATTGGAGAAGATAAACGATAAGATAGTAAGAGTTTTACTTGAAGGAAAGCTGCCCGCAGGCGATAAAAAGAATATAAACTATCAGAAGATCAGAGAAAAGGCAAACTCTGCCTTATATTTTATTTTAAAAGACATAACACTCTCTGAAAAAATCTTCGATTTTAGAGAAGAAAAGCTTCTTTTTTCTCCAAAAAAAGAGCTGAAGAATTATCTGGAAACTTCAAACCAGTCTTTTGCATATGAGACAGGAACGGGGATTATAGATGAGGTGCTGGGTTTTTGATCGTCGAAAAAATATCTTTGTACAACTTTAAAAAATATAAAAAATCTGATATAGATTTCGGAAGAGGTATTATGGGCATATTTGGAAACAACGGTGCTGGCAAATCTACAATCTTTGACGGTATAACATGGGCGCTTTATGGAAAAACCCAGGCTACGGAACTCGCAGGACTAAATCAGGAAGATCTCATAAGAGATGGGGAGGAACAAATGGGTGTGGAACTCCTTTTTTCTCTGGGAGGGAACAAGTATAGAATCTCAAGATATCTCGATAAAAGAGGGGTTAATGCTAAACTATGGATGAATAAAAGGATCCAGGCTACAAAGACGAGAGAAACTGGAGAGATGATAGAGAAGGTACTCGGTTTAGATTCAAAAGCTTTTGTGGCGTCTTCGTTTATACGACAGAAAGAGATAGATCTTCTCAGTTCTAAAAGACCTTCTGAGAGAAGAGGTATAATTAACAGGCTTTTCAATCTAAAAATATATGAAAAATTTGAGAAATCTGCCAAAGAAAAGAAAAAGTTTGAAGAACTGGAGACAAAATCCCTCTCGGGGAAAAAAGAGATATTTGAAAAAGAAATAGAACAGATTAAAGTTCTCGGTGAAGAGGAGAAAATACTGCAGAAAGAGGTCAATGAGATTTTTAATGAATACAACGATTCTAAGGATAATCTGGAAAGAAAAGAGAGAGAATTAAAAGTTTTGGAGGAAGAAAAAAGGATATATGACGAAAATGTAAAAAAGAGAGAGGTATTATCTGAAAAACTTAGATCACGAAAAGAATATTTGGAAGTTCTTAATAGAGATTTGGGAGATATAAAAAGGGCAGAAGAGGAGTATAAGAAGAAAATTCCAGAATATAAAAAATATAAAGAAATTAAGCAATATTTTAAGGAAATAGATTTGAAAAGGGATAATTATACAAAATTAAAGAATCAATTAAAGATCGAGGAGAATACACTGGAGACAGAGATTAAAAATATCGTATCGAATATAAAAAAGATAGAGGAGAATATAAAAGATAACTCAGAAAAGATAAAAAAGTTTGAAGAGATGATAAAAGAACTTCCCGAGATAAGAACAAAAATTAAAGTTTATAAGGAATTAAAGCTTAAAGTCGGAGAGCACGAAAACAGTATTGAAAAAATAATTAAAAAAATAAATGACATCGAGCAACATCTGACAAAATATAATACGGAAAAAAATACTCTTTTTGATGGGCTAAACGAGATCGAAGGCGTTGGGATTGGCAAAAAATGTCCATTATGTAAAAGAGAACTCGACGAAGAACATTACATAAAGTTAACATCCGAATATAAAGAGAAAATTAGGGAAAAGGAGTTAAATATTTCTCGAGTTTCCAAGACAAAAGAAAAAGCTCTGGAGCTTTTAAATGAAAAGAAAGAAGAGCTGGATAGATTAAAATCGGATCTTCGGGATATAGAAAATCTGCGTGAAAGAGAGAACATACTGAGTATTCACGAATCAAATATTACCAGTATAAAGGGAGAGATAGAAAAATTAGAAAATAACATAGAAGTGCTGAAAAAAGAAAAAGAGAGCATTATAAATGAAAAAAATGCAAAAATTAAGAAAATAAAAGGAGGTATAGCAGAAACACGTTTTGAAGAAGAGGAGTACCTTAGATTAAAAAAAGAATTAGAAGAGAAAGAAGAGATTGAGAAAGAAGTTTCTGCGTTTAAAGAAAAAATCTCAAAAAAAGGAGAGATAGAAAATAGAGTTTCTACTCTCAATAAAGAAATAGAAAAGATTAAGAAATTTCTTCAGGGAATTTATGAAATCATTGAGAGAAAGAAAGAGAATGCCGAAAAATATAAGGCGTTAAGAGAAGAGTTAGAGAAGATAAGAAAATCGTATCTCGAAGTTTCAAAAAAATATACTGCAAAATCCACAGAGTTGAAATCTCTTCAGAAAAGAATAAAAGAATTGGAAAGTAAGAAAAAAGAATTAAAAGATACAGAAATTAGAATAAAGCAAAAAGAGGAAAAAATAAGAGAGTATTCTATCCTTTCCGAAGCTTTTACAAGTATACCTGTCTCTATTCAGAATAGATTAAAACCTAGAATAGCGTTAGAAACATCGCAATTGGTAGATGAGATGACTGAGGGGAAGTACAGTGAGATAGAGCTGGATGAGGATTACGGGATATTGGTCGGATACGATAATGAGCTTTATCCCGTTTCAAGGTTTTCCGGGGGAGAAAAAGATCTGATAAATCTCTGTCTGAGAATAGCTGTCTCACGGGTCTTGGTTTCGTTATCATCTGAACACGGTTTTTCGCATGTACAGTCTCTTTTTCTCGATGAAGTTTTTTCAAGTCTTGACTCTGAAAGGAGGCAGAGTCTGTTAAAAGCACTATATAAGTTACAGAACCACTTTGAACAGATACTGATTATCACACATGTGGAAGATATAAAAACATCTGTGCCGTATGCTATAAATATAGAGGAATTAGATGGATACAGTGTTGTGAAGAGTGTTTGAATGTTCGATATAAAAAAATTTGGTATTGAGATAGAAGAAGACAGAGGAAGATACATTTATAGAAGAAACGGGATCGAAAAGGTAGTCTTTGGAAAAAAGGTAATTTTCGATTTGTTTCCGATAGTATCGTCGGGTATATCTGATTATTTACAGCTAAGATTCAAAACTCCGTTAGTTATAGCACCGAGTGACAAAATAAAACTTGAGATAACTGCTCCTTATGATATAGAGGTCAGGGCATTAAAACAAAAAAAATGGATTTCCATGGAGACGATACATATCCAGAAGGAGAAATATACTCTCTATGGACCAGTAGAATCGGGGATCCTCTGCAGATATTTTGAATCAGAGATCGGAAAAAAAGAGGACACAGCTGTCTTAAATCTGAGGATAGAAAACCAGACAAAGGAATGGCAGGAAATTAAAAAAATAGTTTTTCCAGCTAACTTTCATCTTTACTGTGATAAGAAAGTTTACTATCCTTCACTCGATCTGATTTTAAATAACTTGGGACTGACAATATCGAAATCTGAAGCACCAAAAGGTTTAAAGGAAATTGAAAGATTTATAAAAGATATTGGTGCTCAGAAAAAATATACTATGGAGTGGGGATACTGATGATAGACCTTGGAAAACTTATCGAAGAAATACAAAATAAAGAACTATTCGGGCACAGCTTAAGTGCCTGGATACTTTCTTTGATAATTTTGATTATCGGAGTTTTTCTTGCAAAGTTTTTCTCTCATTTGGTATGGAAATGGAGCAAGAAAAGGTTAGATAAACATGGACAGGATCTCTTCAAAAAGATAGTTTACTACTTTATAGTGATAATCTTTGTGATGATGGCTTTAAACAATCTGGGAATTGGGTTCTCCGGTTTACTTGTTGCAGGAGGAGTTCTTGGTATAGTTCTAGGATTTGCCAGCCAAACAGTGGTATCTAATCTAATCTCAGGCATTTTTATGTATTTTGACAAGCCTTTAAAGATCGGAGATTATGTTGTAATAGAAGATATAAGTGGGATAGTTACAGAGATTGATATCTTATCAACAAGAATAAGAACATGGGAGGGTAATCTCATCAGGATCCCAAATGAAAAACTCTTCAACTCCATAATAGAAAACAGGGTTTCTAACGAGGTAAGAAGGATTGAGTTAGGTGTAGGGATAGCCTATAGAGAGGAGATGGATAAAGCTATAACTGTTATAAAAAAAGTTGTTGATGATCATAGATATGTTCTTGTAGAACCAGCTCCTCTTATATTTGTAAATGAGCTGGGAGACTCATCTGTTAATATTACAATAAAGGTATGGGCACCCAATGACTATGCTTACCAAACACAGATAAAGCTCTTGAAAATGATAAAACAGGCTTTAGACAGAGAAGGAATAGAGATACCTTTCCCACAGAGAGATATATGGATAAGAAAAAAATAATTATTAAAAAATTTTATAAAGATGTATTATAAGTATTATTTATGCGTACCGAAGAGCTAACGGAGAGTAGAATCCTTTTGCTTCAAGAACTTTCAAGAAATCCTTATCTTTCCAATAAAGATCTTATAAAGATTGCGGGATTTAAAGATAGAACTTATCCTACAATAGCCAAAAGAGAACTTACAAAACAGGGATATCTTGCAGAGAACAATTTCGAGATAGATTACGGCAAACTGTGTAAAAATGAGATAGATATACTCTATGCATTTATAGTTTTTGATTGTGACGATAAATATTTACAAAATATTCTTAGAAATATTGGATCTTACAGAGAATCTTTTTCTTTAGTTGAGATATGTTTTTCTTCTTACTTGGTAAGTTTTTACAGTGATGACAATAAGAAAATACAGGAAATACTGGATTATCTTGTAAATAAAGGGATTGTATATAGTTATATTATCTATAAAAGACATCACAAGTGTTATTGGAGGCATCCTGTTTTTATTAAAGATAATGGTAAAACGGCTTCCTCTATCCCTAGTTTTGATAATCTTTTAAAAGATAGAGAGATTCCAGATTTAAATTTCGGAAAATATGAGGAAAGATTGTCCTTTATGGATCTGAGAATTATAGATCATTTTCAAGCAGGAAATCTTAACTGCAACCTTAAAAAGATACAAAAATATGAAAAAGAACATGGGAATCTTTTTTCTTATTTTAAATTAAAAGAGAGTCTGAGAGAACTGATAAAAAGAGGAATAATAGAAAAAAAGCCTTATATATTTCCCTTTCCCTCTAGGGAGTGTTACAAGTTCATTCTATGTCTAAGAGCCAACACATTTGAGAATACCCAAAGAATAATTTTTAATTTGGGAGAACAAACAAGAATATTCGAAAAAATTACTTACGTTTCTTCTCCTGATAACAAAAAAAAGTTTGGTTTCCTGGAATGCGTCACTTCACCAGTTTTTTTTATAAAGCTGATGAGAAATCTAGATGTGTATAATGAAATTGTTGAAAAAAGAGTTTATGTAATAAAGAATTATTCAAAATCTCTTCCCACAAAAAACATTCCTCTGGAGTATTATGATCTGAAAACGCAGGAACTGCATTTTCCCTTTGATGAATTTTTTCAAGACATAAAGAGAATAATAGAAGGTGATAAAAATAAGAGAGTCTTGGATAAAAGACAGTCTTTGAAAGAGGTTTTATCTAAAAAAAATAAAAAGAAAGTTTTTAGGAGGCATACCGGAGTTTAAAGACTTCCGTCGTCTCCGCCCGGTACGCCATCGCAGGGAAGGATCCTGCCGATTTTTATATCAAATAGTTCAAACATGGAATCACCAATTGTTTTCTGTAAAACGAAATACTTATATTTTCTCACAGCCTATAAGATCAACAATGGAGCTAAAAGACGGTCTAACCCCTCAAAAGATAAGATTGTTACAAAATCTGGAGAAAAATCCTTATATTACTAATGAAGAGCTTGCTGATGCTGTAGGGTATATCTATAAAAATTCTGTTGTAAAACTAAAAAATTTTCTAGAAAAAATAGGATATATCTCTCCTCCTTTTTATCAGATAGATTATGGAAAACTTGTCAAAAATAAACTGAGCCTAGTAAATGCTATAATAATGTTTGATGGAGATTATGCGTATGTAAGGGATCTTTTGAGCCTTATAAAAAGTTATAAAACATTCTATCCTATAATTGAACAAGGTTATCCTGCATATTTGTTCACTTTTTTTACTATAGAAGAAGGAAGAATAAGAAAAATATTAGAGTATCTTAGAGAGAAAGGAGTAATTCTTTATTATGAGTTATTTAAACAAAACTTTAGATGGTACTTTGAGTACCCAAAATTTTCGATCAAAAAAGATCCCAGTCTTTTTACTCCGAATTTTGAGTTTGCAGAAACAGAGTTTCCCCACATGGGATACGGAAAGTGTAGAGATCGTCTGAATTTTTGTGATACTAGGCTGGTCATGCATCTGGAAGTAGGAACTGGAACTCTCTCCAAGATCCGAAAGTGTGAGTATGAAATGTTTGGGAATTCTTTTTCATATCTACAATTACGAGATAGTTATAAAAAACTTACAGAAAAAAGGATAGCAAGCAAATATTATAACATTCGTCCCGTTCCAAATAAAGAGTGTCATAGAGGATTGGTACTACTGAGATGCAAGGATTTTGAGATGACAAAAAGGCTCATTTTTAATATTGGAAAGAATAAAAGAGTATTTGAAAAAATTACATACTGGAAATCGTTGGACAAAAAGAAAAACTATGGTGTCATTCAGTTTTATTATGATTCGATATTCTTCACAAAATTTCTTATGGGAATTGACAATGTTAAAGAGATAGTGGAGAAAAAAATGTTTTTTTTGAGGACTTTCCCTACCAATTATTGGAAGAATCAGAGTATTTCCATGGAATATTATGATCTGGAAAAACAGGAGCTTCATTTTCCCTACAACAAATTTTTCGAGGCCATGAAGGATAAGATAGATCAAGATACTGATAGCGGAGTTTTAGAAAAGAGGATCGAAGTTATGAGATAATTTTTAAAGGTAAAGAAGATAAATTATGTATGAAAGAACATAGAAAAGATATAGTTACCTGTCCAAAATGCAAATTCACATTCAGTAAGACTTATTCG